>CALDUO010000121.1 GCA_937923745.1 uncultured Granulosicoccaceae bacterium | reverse complement strand
GGAGGCGGGAGCGTGAAGCTTTATCTTGTTCAATTGAACAGTATAGAAGACAGAAAGAGGTTCTACCGGTACGTCATATTGCGACCGGATGAGGAGTCAATCAGATGGGTTGGCACGATACCAAATGACCCTGATACGACGACAGACAGTGAATGCCGGGACGGCAGATCTGTGCCGGTTTTTTCGCGGGTTTGCTACCCGTATCAATGACGAGGCCAGAGCAATGACGAGGCCAGAGCAATGAAGAGGCCAGAGAAATACCGGAGCCAGAGAAATGCCGGAGCTAGAGGGAAAACGGGTCCTGCACATCACAAAGCTTCGGTTTGTCAGAACCCGGGGGATGACAGAGTCAGGCGACCCTGCAGTACCTACTGTCCAGTGGGTTTTGGTGCGAAGTCAGAGGCAAACCGACGCTTGCGGCGCGTGCCGTTGGCGGCTGAAGGTGTTGACGCCGCACTTTTTTTGCGCATGCTTTTTCTGGTTCGGCCTGAGGTGGAATCTTGTGCCGCCTGCTGTTGTTCTTTTTTCAGCTCCAATGCGGCTTGTCTTGCCCGATAGTGCCGTCCTCTTGCGGCACCATCATCATCAGGCGCTTCCAATTCCAATGGCCCTGTCAGGTCATCACGATTGACGTCAATGGGGTCATTGCTCAGCGCAAATTTACCCTTGCGTCGTTTGACACGCGAAGCTTCCGGTTTGTTGCTTTTCGCCAACGCCTTTGCAGCGCGAAGTTTCGCTCTGGCGGCACGCCGCTTTTTAAGTGTCGACGCAGAGGTTAGCGCCAACTGTTCAGGCGTACAACGCAGCACCTGCATACAGACAAAATAGGCCCAGAAAAAACTGGTAAATTCGAGATTGACCGCACGCGACCCAAACAGACAGATGACCGCGAAACAGGCTGTGAGAGAGGCCCCGCCAATGCCAATGGCACGAATGCACTTGTCCTCCTTGTCTCTGGCTAACACCCGCCCGGAGTGAAACGAAAAGGCGAGCAGAAGCACAAACGCCCCCAGCGCCGGAAGCCCCATCTGAGATGAAATAAACAGATACATGTTGTGAGGATCGCGCTCGTGTACGCTATCGTCGACGTACTGTTCCTTGAGTCGCTGAAAGCCCTTGTAGCCCTTACCAAACACTGGTGATTCAAGCGTCATTTCTACACCGGCGCTCCAGAGTTTCAGTCTGTGCTCAGAGCTTTTATCCAGCTCTTCCGGTGCCGATGTGCTTTCGTTCCCCGATTGCAGAATTGTGTCCATACGCGTCAGCACAGACTCTGGTATATACCGCGGGAACAACAACAGAAATACAAAACCAATAGTTGCCCACATGATCAGGAATCCCTTGCCGCGATAGTAAGCCGCGAGGAAGGCGCCGACAGCCATGGCGAGGTAAGCACCACGGGAGAATGTACTGATCAGTACCTTGGCCGCAATTAAAAAGTAAGGCGTGAATATCCATGCTTTCACATTTTTGATGTAGACAATGAACAGAGACACTGCAGGTAGCATTGTGTAGGCGACAAAACCACCGAAGTTATTTGACTGTTGCTGGGGACCCTCGACACGCATTCGCTCTATTGAGCCACGCCCCATACGATCGAACATTTCCGGTAGTGCGTAAAGCACCAGCACCGCTGACGCAATGACCATATAAACGACCATGCGTTTCGCAGTGTCGTGATCCCGCACGGCTCCAAGCACGATAACGTAGAAGATGAACTGATCAATCCACGCTTTGTAGCTCAGAATTTCGCCGTAGATCAGATGCAACATGCCAGACGGCAACGAGATAACCGCGGTAGGTCCAGACAGTATGGTCAGGAAGCCGTAAGCCATCACCAGCATCGACCCGGGCAGCAGACGGACAATGGGTTCTCGCCGGTAACGTGCCTGCAGAATCGTCGAACACAAGCCCAACAACAGCAGCATGTTGGTGCCATTGATTCCAGGCGCTATCGGGATGACATACGTTGTCGTAAACGGTAGGTAAAACAGCAGCACCGCTACCACCAGTTCGGAGCTTCTGTAGCTGTTGTAGACCAGATACAGACCCATTACCGCAGCAAACGGGTACAGCACAACCTTGGGCAGACCACCATGGGTGAGCGCCACAATGACGGCCAGCATGGCAGGCATCATCAGGAAGGTTAAGACAGGGCGCAAACTCTCGAAGGACGGGAGTCCGTCTAGCATAGCGTCAGCTATTTCGCGCTTACGTCTCTTTCGACCACCCGCGCGCGACGTTTTGCGCAAAGGGCCTCGCTCATTGAGCGATTCCCCAAGCACTTCGTCGTTATCGTCCAGCGAGTGACTTGTATAGGCCATGGTACAGTTTGTTTCCGATGGTCTTCTTTAACAGTTTTTTGGCATTACTGGTGGCACGTGCTTTTAGAAACGTGGCAGGGTTCTCATTTATGATGTCGAGAAACTGCTGCTCGGTCGTTGTTATTCTTACAGGTATACGACAAATTGACCGTGTATCGTTCGGCTGCTGTATGTTACCAAACACAGAGCCATATATCTGACGATACCCGGTGTCTCTTGCCTGTTTTAGATTACAGTTAGAATAGCGACCACCTGGAAAGGACATTGAATCTACCTCCCGACCAATTGCCTGTTCGAGCAGGTCTTTTGATTGCCTGAACTCCTGTTCGGCGTCCTCAGCACTCAGATCTTCAAAAAACCGATGGGTATGACCATGCGCTCCGATGACCATGCCGGCATCGGCCATCTCGCGCAAATGATGCCAATCACAGAAATGTTGCCGCGTACCAATGAAGCCCGTGGTGATAAAAAAAACCGCCTGCATGCCGTGTGGCTCCAGCAGCGCCATGGCGTGGTCATAATTACTGATATGACCATCATCGAATGTTATGACAACATCAGGTGTGGGCTGATCAGGCACTAAAAGACCATGCGTTTTTGTCGCGATGTGCAGAAGTTGGGCACGAAAATTATCCAACGACACACCGTAGGGCATGTCCTCCGCATCAATACGATGCCGATCCGAATTCTCGTCAAACAGACCGTGATACATCAATGCTACGCTCATTGGGACGCCTTCCATTTAACATCGGCAGAGCCGAAAAAATATCGCCACGCACCTACCACCGCCGCCGCATTCATTTGCAAAAAAACCTTAATAAAATTGAGTATGCGGTACTTGGCGACTGCCGGAAAATAAAGTGCGGCAACACCACTGATATAAAACAGTGCCTGTAGCACAAACGCTATATTCAAAAACCAACCGTCTCCCAAGAGACTTGCAATAAGCGCGACAAACATAGCCACTGGCACCAGCAGCCTGAATACCTTGTGTGAAAGAAATTGCCAACAGACCGGATTTGTAAACGGGTCAAACAACCAGCGATTCCTGGAAAAAGACTGAAAATTACCGGTCAGTGTTCGAACCTTGCGGCGAAATTCATCACCGGCATCTTCCTCGGCACGGTCAAAGGCTACTGCGCCGGATTCAAACACGGTTCGTTTGCCTTGTCTTAACACCTGTATCGGTATCTCGAAATCATCCAGTAATACGTCTTCTGCAAGCTCCACAACATCTTCACGCCTGACCGCATAGAGCGCCCCTGTTGCACCGGTGGTGGAGAATAGCTCGCTCTCGTTTTGCCGAATCCATTTTTCGTAACGCCAATACAAACCGACGTTAGCAGCCTCACGATGACCATCGTCAGACAGCACAAGCTCTCCACTCACCACGCCGACGGTAGGATCATCAAAACGGTTGACCAACGAGCGGACGACATTAGGTGATACTGACTGCCGCGCATCCATAAACACAATGATGTCGCCCGTTGCGATGGCAACGCCGGTATTGAGCGCGGTGGGCTTACCTTTGGCGGGTTCATAGTGCCGATAATCTACGGCGGACTGTCTTAACAGCTCTGGCGTTGCATCAGTAGAACCATCGGAGATAATAACAACCTGTAATTTGTCCGCCGGGTAATCAATTGACGCCAACGACGCTAGCTTGGTGGGTAGATGCCGCTCTTCGTTGTGTGCAGCGATCACTATACTGACTTTCGGCGTACCATCGGCAATCACTGCGGTGTCTTTGTTGTCGGGAGAGTCAGGGCTTTCATGCGTAGCGCGTGCGGCCACGATACGACGGCTCACGCCCAAATACTTCACCCGAAACCATAACCAGAACGGATAGATCGCATACGTGTAAACGCAGAAGATCACACTGGCCAGAAACAGTGATTGCATAGCTATGTTGTTATCCTGTCTGTCGATTGAATAACTTACCGACCGTCTGACGCATCAGTGCCGCTAATTTATCATCAATAATATATATGCCCGCCACCATCAACACGGTCGCGATACTGCCTTTGACAAAGAAGGTAAAAAATTCAACGTCTGTCTCCAGTTGCTGCAACGGAATATAAAGACCCACAGACAGAATCGTGATCAAGATAGCCGGACGAACATTAATACGAAAGGAGACCCGCGAAAATCCAGCTCTGGTGACCATATACCCAAAGAGCAAAATGGAAATAACGGTAGCGATGGCAGCACCCACAATACCGAACTTCGGTATCAGCACAACATTGAGCGCAAGATTAACGAGGGTGGCGGCACCACTGCTGAACATCAGTACGCGCGTGTTCTTAAACAGATACAACCCCGCCCCCAGAAACACCAGCGCCCCTTCTACCAAATAGCTGGTCGCCACATAAGGAATAATGACAGTGCCTGCTTCAAATTTTGGCGTCGCCAGAATATTCAGCAAATGTGGTGCGGTCAAAGAGAACACGACGATCAGCGGTATACCCACCACCATACAAACCTCCAGACCTCTGGCAAGAAACGCCTCGGTTTGTGCCGCACCCTCCCCTTCCCAAAGAGCGGTATAGCGTGGTTTGACCGCCTGCACCAAACCCGACAGAACAATCAGTTCCAGGTACTGTGTCAGGTTATAGGATGCAGAGTACTGTCCGAGTTCCGTCGCGCCCAGCATGCCTTCTATCAAATAACGGTCACTCAGGCGTAACACCAGGCCAAGCGATTCGAGCACCATCAGCGGCATCCCAAACATCAACAGCGCACGCGTTAATGGCAAAGAGAAACCCGAGAGTTTCAGTTTGGCACCGAGTCGAAAACGTCGGGAAACCAAGAACACCGCGAAACATTCAGCGACCAACAGCCCGCAGATAAATATCAGTGGTGTCAGCTGCGGAAATGCAAATATTGACAGGATCAGTATTGCCAACGCACCAAAGCGATAACACACTTGGTATAAGCCAACCAGCGCACTGCGCTCTTGCGCACGCAAAAAGTTGATCACCGAACTGTTCGACAGACGAAGAAACACAATACCCGCAGCTGCCAGAAACAAGGCGGGCAACTTGGCTGAATCCAGTGTTTCCGGAACCACTTTGATCCCGAGGACAACCCATACTGCTGTGGTCACTAAGGCGAGAAACGCAAACAACAAAAAAATGGTTGATCCAAGCTGACTCAGCGACCATGGCCCTTTATTGTTGCTGGACTGCGCGTAATAACGGATCACCGAATGCTGCAGACCCAGCTTGCCAAGTGCGACTGCCAATGTCAGGCTGGCTGTGACAAGGCCTACCAGACCATAGTCTTCAATGCTCAGATTTCGGGTGAGTATCGGGAAAGTCACCAAGCCTGCGACGGACGCAAGCATACCGGCCGAGGCGTAGTTTCGAATATGATTCAGAAACGGTGTCGAGGCCATGTCAGCTGGCCTCGTGGTGGAACCTACTGTGCGGAGACACTCGACATTCAGTCCTTGATGTCATAAAGATCGAGCAGCTGCTCGGTGACGGACTCAAAGGAGTAATGGTCAGTAAGGAGTTGCCTCGATATCTGTCCCATTGGCAAAACAGCATCATAGGCTGTATACGCCCTTTCCAACAGCAATGCCAACGCATCACTGTCGCCTGCGGGAAACAAAAACCCGTTGTGCTCATGCGTTATCAGATCATGGTTGCCCCCAATATCAGTGGCAATAACCGGCAACGCCGCATTCATAGCTTCCATGACCGAGTTGGGCAAGCCCTCTGCAAAAGAAGGTTGAACATAGAGGTCTTGTGTAGCCAAAAAACCCGGGACATCATCGATAACACCGAGGAAATTAACCTGGTCCTTGATACCCAAAGACGCAACCAATGCCACGTTCTCATCAAATTGCCCATCTTTGCCACCACCAGCGATATTCAGTTTCAATCGTCGCTCCGGATGTTGCTTGACCCATTGCGCGAAACCCTTGATCAACACATCGACGCCTTTGACTGGTGCCATGCGCCCGCAGTAACCCACCGCGAATTCCTTGTCTCGTGTGTAGTGGCGCTCACGCGGGCTTAAGTCGCAATCGATGCCGTTGGGAACAAACTTGATTTGCCCCGGTCTGAATCCTGCAGCCTCGAGTTTGGTACGTGTTTGAACGCTGATTGTCTGTACGTAATCGATGTTACGAAGCCCCAAACGAATCAGCTTTAGAATGGGATTTAGCGGTTTATGTTGTGCAAGCACACCATGTTCAAATTCGTAGAAGCCAGATATCTTGGCAACGCACGGCAAACCCGTAAAAGGTCGAATGAACCCTGCCGTTCCTGCAAGCGTTTGCGTGACATGAAAATGCGCGCTGGCAAATTTTTTACGCTGGGAGAACAAATACCAAGCAAACCGGGCATTCAGAATAGCGGCACCCAACAGTTTGATTTTGGGGTAATTAATTTTGGTGACCTGAAATCCCTCGTACATCTGGGACATCGGTTGTTCGGTGTCCAAATGCGGGGCAATAAATTCAACCTCAACCCCTTTTTTGCGGAGGGCTTTAGCCAGTTTTACCGCCTGCTTCTCAGCGCCACCCATACCGGGAAACCAGCTGTCTATGACAAACAGCACCTGATGCGCCCGCCTTGCGCCCACCTGCTTTGAGGTCGGTTCAGTCACAGACGTTTTATCTCCCGAGGCAAGATTGAGTATTTCGCTTGGCATATCGTTTAGCGAGGATCCGCAATCAGTGATTTCAGCTCGAGCGTCGAGTCTCTGGTTGCCTTGGTGGGCGGCGACCAACGAAGCGACAGAAACACCCGGTTTTCTTCCAGCTCAAACGGTGAATCACCGAGTGTGGTATCCGTTGTATTCGCCTCTATACCCTCGTCGAAGCTGTATGACACACCTCCTTCAATGGTCCATGTATTTGTCAGCAGGTACGATAGCGACAGTGTTGTCAACAGAGAGTCCTGCTCAAGTGCTGTGTTGACAGCCTCTTCGTGAATGAAAGAAACCTCAGCGTTGCCAATCAGCGAATTGTTGAACCGACGAAACACTGCCAGTGAACCAAAAAATCCGGTGGTGTCTTCGGTATCGGGGTCGATTGCCGCGAGGTTCTGCGCGAACAGTAATTGGTTATCGGAGTCGCGGAGACCCGCACTCGCGTCGAGTGTCATCAGCGTGGATTCGAACCGATATTCGACTGCAACACTGGTTTCCTGAACGATGGCATCAATATTTTCTTCTGTCGCAACGCCGGTTGTGGTGAGACCCTCTATACTGGTGAGTGTGGTGTCAGTCAGTTCCTGACCCACAGTAAACGCAAAGGTGCTCTGCGGTGACAAAGCCCGCGTGAAGACAGCCTGAAGGCTCGCGCCGTCTACCGTTTCATCATCAACAGTAAATTGAGTGAGGCCCGCCTGGAGATAATACCCGTTAACTGATCTCTCACGTCCCCAAAAAAGCGCTGCTGACAGCCGGTTGTAGTCTGCTTCCTGAACTTGCGTGGCTACATCGGTCTCCGGGTTGTCGGTGAATACGTCAGACAACAACCAACCCCACCGATCAGCAGTATTGATCTCGGATTCATAACTGGCTGACAGTGAGTAGATGTTTTCGAGTTCGATGTTACGGTCATCAGACTGATCAACGAACAGAAAACGTGCGTTAATACGGCTGGCCTGATCGATCTCGAAATTGACCTCCGGACCAGTAATAAAAACGTTTCGACGCACGAGGTCGTCTCGATCTATATCGAGCGCTTGAAGTTGCCCTCGTGGCAATACAGTGCCGAGCACATCGCCGACATACCAATTTAACCCTCTGGGCGTGATCGCGTAATCGAGCGCGCCAAGAAAACGCGTTATCGTGTTTTCGCTGGTAGTGTCGTCGTCACCGGTGCGTTGTCTTAACACCAAGTTAGCATCAAAGCCACCGGTGTAATTGCGGGCAGTATGCTCACCGAATACACCAAACGAGAATTCGGTTGTCAGGCCTCCGGGTACGTCCAGGTCTCCCGGCCCGGTATTGATGCCACCGATGTTATCTGAATCAAAGGCAGTCAATGCACTCTCGAATCCGATATCAAGCGCATAGGTTGACGTACTCAGTACCGCCGCGATGACGACGGTTAACTTGGACTTCATATGCATGAGATTTAACTAATCCTTAGCATGCCTTGATAGCAACAGCTCGGAGAGCTATTCGGCAGGTTGATCATTGATGACGATACCTGCGAGCTTTCTTTCGTCAAGTTCATCAACCGCTGCATCGAGCGTACCTGGTGTCACACCACCATAAGGCACAACGAGGACCGTGTAATCACAGATATCAGACAGTATTCTGGCATCGGCAGATGATCCCCAGGCCGGACCGTCAACGACCACAAAACGATTGTCGTAGCGGCTTTGAATATCAACCATCAACTGTTTGTAGCGTCCCGACGTGAAATGCTCATTAGAAAACTCATCGTGGTTGCCCATGGGGATAATGCGCATACGCGGAATACCGCTGGGGCTCACTATGTTCTCAATACCAATTTCCGGGGCTTCCAAATACTCAAGCAACCCATGAGTATCGGAGCGTCCGATCAGACGTAATAATTTGTGTAGCACCGGATCGTGCAAGTTAGCATCAATCAATAACGACGATTTGGCTTTATCAAATGCTATGGTTGCCGCAAGGTTCAGCGCCACGAAGCTGCCACCACCGCGGGGAGCCAGAGACGACACCATGACCGAAAAGTTACCTTCTCGTCTTAGGCTATACAGTTTGGTTCTCAATTGACGTAACGCATCGACCAACTCTCTGTTTTTGGAGCGGGGATGCACGATGCCCAATTGTTCCAGTTGTCGGTCGGAGAAGAGTTTGGTCTCCTCCATGTTTTGCAATTCGGAACGGTCACGCTCAAAGACTGCCAAGTTATCGTTGGCAACACGAAGGTCACGGCTGCGACCCGATTTTCGATCGGTGGTGACCAGCGATTGTTTGCGATTGGGTTTGGCACCAAGGCGTGAGCCTTTGCGCTGCGCGTTCGCTTTCATTGAGAGCGCGTTCGCGAGTTTGGCTCTATCGTTCATCAGGCAACCCCACTCATATACTTAACAGCTCCAACAAGCGCATAAACTAACAGTACACCGAGAATAATCATGATGGTGGAGGAGCGGCGTTTGATCCACGGCTCTTTTTCACCGGGTAAGCTCATGTGCGGGACCACCGTTAAGAGTGGAAGCTCCAGTTCTTCGGTAATCGCCGAACTCGTGCGTATCCGTGGGTCGAGTTTCAAAAATGCCACCAGAAAAACAAAAGGCAGAATTGCACCGAGCATCAGACCAGCCAGTGCAATGTGCATAAACCGTAAACCGCTGGGCAAGATTGGAAAGTTCGCGGCTTCCTGAATTCGATACAGTACGCCTTGTTTTTCCTGGCCCAGACTCAACGAGACTCGCGCACTTTCACGTCGCTTGACCAGTTGCTCGTAGATTTCTTTGTTGATGTTGTAGTCACGTGTCAGCTCTGCCAGCTCGCGTTCGACTTTGGTCGACCGGCCTGCTCGACCCAATTCTTTCTGCAGTAGCACTTTGGTTTGCGCCAATCGGGATTTCAGCGACTCGGCCTCTGCGGTTGAACGGGCAAGATCTGCTCTTAACTGCTGATACACAGGACTCAGATTGGATGCGCCGGTGTAAGACCTGCCTCCGAGGTTAAATACGGCATTCCCATCGTTGCCCGAAGCACTACGGCGGGAGGCTTGGTCCTGCGCCAGTACAATGTAGTCCTGTATTTGCTGCTTGAGTCGAACAATATCGGGATAGTCGTCGGTGTAGCTCAGTCGAAGCGTATCGATCTGTGCCTGTAACTCGGAAATCGAATCGCGAATTTGATTCTCACGATACTCTTGCTCTATCGTCGAAGACTCTGACGACAATTCGCGCTCAAGTGTTCTGCGTCGCTGATTGGTCTCTGCATACAGGAGCTCGGTTGTTTCGATCTGGCGCCTCAGCTCAATAATGCGCTGATCAACATTGCCTTCGGTGCCGGGACGTGCGCCGGGATACTGGCTTCTGAAGCCCTCCAGACGTTTCTCTGCATCTTCAAGCTTGCCGCGGTAGGTCTCTACCTGATCAACGATAAATTCAAACGCGTCGCTCGACTCTACCGACTGCGCGCGCATGCTCTTTTCGAGGAACAGATCAGCAAACAAACTGGTGGTTTCGAATGCTACTTCGGGGTCTGAATTTCTGTGTCGGAACACCAAAAGCGTGCTGTTGATGTTTTCGACTTCGGTGTCGTTAATGATGTCTTCTTTGATGCGTTCCTTCTCGACGTCGGACATAGACGAGTCAACCCAGCCGCCCTTATCCAGCACCTGATCAAGGATGTCCTTACTGAACAGCACCTCTTTCGCAACGCTGACCTTGTCTTGTTGGTTTGCGTTTTCAGCAACGTCTTCCAACAATGGATCGATAACATTACTGTCATCGACGTACAGTGTCACTGACGACTCAAAGGAGGTTTGCCAGAAAAACGCGATGACCAACAATAACAGACTGATAATCGAGAATATCGCCAACATTATCCCGCGCTTTTCATTCGACTCGCGCGTGAGCAGTGGCATCATTTCATCTAGTGTAAAGCTACTCATTGTCCAGGGTTTCCAGAGCAATAATAAAATTCAGGTTCATTGGTATTAATTATTCGATACTAATTGTCTTGGTACTAAATCGTCGATACTGTTCCTTAGTACTGTTTCTTCGGTACTAATTCATTAGCGTTTGTTCATCGATACTAATTCGCCAGACTTTCTTATCAGTGCCAATGCACTGGTAAATGCATTTCAGGTTTGTCTAAAACCGTCGCTCGGGAATGGAAACAACGTCGCCGGGTGCCAACACGTAGTTGGTGTCCAGCAAGCCATCTTCCAGAATGCTTCTTAAGAAGAGCGAATAGGCGAGCGTCTCGCCATCCGTCTTTCGGTAGAGCTTTGCGTTCTGCGCAGACGCAAAATCAGTCAGACCACCCGCCTCTAACACCAAATCGAGTACGGTCATTCCATCGCGGTGAGAGATAGACTTGGGTTCCGCTACCGCACCAACGACACGGACTCTGTTTAAAAACTCGTTACTCACGAGATTCGTCACGATGATGGACACTTGCGGCGTGCGAATGAATTGCTGCAACTGAGCCTCGGTCTCACGTGCTATTTCGCTGGTGGTTCTGCCTCCAGCGCGGACATCTCCGACCAACGGAACGGAGATAAATCCGTCTGGCCGAACAGGTACTTCTACGCTGAGGTCAGGGTTTTTCCACACATTGACCCGCACCGTGTCACCAGTGCCCAAACGATAGACCGTGTTTTGGCTACTGGGATTGACCGGCGGCAACTCACTGACAGCGTTTCGACCTGAGCTCCCGCAAGCGCTGAGGAGCACAAGAGTAATGAGGACAGTCGCGAATGAATACAGTTTTGACATTTTTTAACAGGCTCCCATAGCGAGCGATACCCAAATGCTGGCCGCTCACAGGCCGAATTCATACAAAAATCAATTTATAACCACAAGCCAATATGCCTGCGGCAATCAAGCCAACAATCTCCCGCGCTACCGCTCTGCGAGCAGATAGCGTTTTCTTTCAACACAAACCAGACACGGTTTTGCTATGAGCCAGATACCACCCATATGCAGTGCTGAAATTTGAGATCCGCTAGCGCTACCCCTTCGATGTTGCTATCGGCAGCATGACGAAAAACGTGAACACTCGGTCATGATGCACCCAAACGCGGGAGCGCAATTACCGGCTGTCAGGAAAACACCCGTCTGACCGTAACCCGCTATGGTCTTCTATATACCCCCAAAAGGACCATTACGTCACAGACATGTGCTACTCCGCTGGCACTCGTAATGATCGCAAGAACCGTGACTAAACTCTGTTCTTTGCGCTTTTTAACTGCAAATTTGCAACGTTTCACCAAAATGTGGCGTGGTACCCTACCGAGGTCAACCTCCCCTGCCTATACTAACGCTGTGGCAGCGCATGAACCAAGAGTTCTCGTGCCAACATACGGCGCCTCGCAACCTTTGAAAAAGACTGTTTCGACGCTGACTCGCATTGGCTGGCGCGCAGACTTGATGCACCGAGTGGCCCGAGGGTTTTGGCACACCGGGTACTGACAAAGCCAGCAATTTGTACGGGCTTTCGGCAATGACCGCCACCGCTTGTCGTTATTGGTAGCAACGATTCGTGCCGGTGATTCGTACCAGTAACTTGTGTCTGCGATCCAGACTAACAATCCGGGCCAGCAGCTGGCTGCGTGTTGAAGCAATAATTCGCTCGGTCTGCCAGCTCGGTTTGGCAGCTCGTTTTGGCATGGGTGGAGCGGCAGCGGTAGCTCAGAGCAAAAGCCAGAGGCCGTAACAAAAACCTATAAACCAGAGTCCGTAACCGGAGTGTCAGTACCAGAGCCGATTGCAAAAGCCTATAATCAGAACCGACGTTCGATGGCCCCTTATCTCTCGTATGCCTTAAGACGCCTTGTACAATTTTTCGGGTGACAACTCGATCCTGGTGTCCACAATTGAAAACAATAGCTGCGGTCTGACCACACTTACCGTTACACTGCACGAGTCGCATGAAACGCGTCACAGTTTAATACGAACCAACTGGGTATATCTGAGCCTAATCGGGGGCTCCAAGTTCAAAATTAACCGCGTATTAGTTTGTGCCATCGCAGCACTTAAGACTTAACAGGAATCAGGAAAATCAGGCCTGCCGATGAAAATCGACTATCAAAAGCACTATGATGATTTGAAGCTGGACTACCAGAACACCGACTGGAAGACCCTTCAGACCGCCTACCGAAAACGAGTAAACGAGTGCCACCCTGATCGATTCGCCAACGACGAGACGTTGCAGGCCGAGGCGCAAGCGCAGTTTATCGAAGTCACCACCTCATATAACTCGCTTCGCGACTTCTACCGGAAAAACAACCGCCTGCCGTTACAGCGTCACGATTCTGACGAGGATCTTGCGGGACTCAAGGGGATGAAACTCAATGAAGGCCTCATCTCCGATACCAGCCTTCTGAAAAAGAAACGCAAAGAGATAGACAACAGCAGGGCCAAAAAACGCTCTCTGAGACCCCTGATTGCCGCATTTTGTGGCGTTATGCTATTCGGCATTGTCCTGATGTTCTACGCATTGGACAGGTACAGCGCAAAAATGGCCGCAGACAATGCCAGGGAGGCCCTGAATTCCGCAGAACCCAGCCCGTTTATTCGGTCGCAGGAAGAAGTGGGACGCAGTAACACACGAGGCGTGTTCCTCGAAAATGATCCTGCGAACGGCACGTTGGGTAAATCACGAGACAAAGTCTTTCAGTAGCGCAATCTGTCCGACGAGTGGCTGATCGCTCTACTCAGAATATCCACCGGCAGACGGCCTTCAGCCCCTCTTCTAACGCATTGAACAGGCTAAAACTCCCGCGTGTCTGTCGCGTCAAGCACAAGAGAAGATACGCTTCCGAGACGTCGAAGTATCCAATTGGCGGCGCTTAACTTGAGGCACTGATTTGGGATCCAACCCCGGGAATCTAACCCTCGGAACCCGGCGCCAGGAATCTAAGCCGCGCCAAGCTGAGCCTTAAAATGTAAAACGGGAAATGTAAACCGGGAAATCTAAATCGGGAAATCAACGTTGGGATATAAGCCATGGGATACAGCCTAAGGGACCAGCCTAAAGGACCGGCCTTGGGCTACAAATCCTGCGCTGCTGACCTTTTATCGCGCACCCTTGCCGAAGAACACGACTTCTGCTGTTTGACACAAGATCAGCAGGTCAAGAAAGATTGTGTGGTTCTTGATGTAAAAAAGATCGTACTCATGCTTTTGCACTGAATCTTCCAGCGAGGCGCCATACGGATAGCTCACCTGTGCCCAACCTGTCACGCCGGGTTTCACCGCATGCCGCTCTTTGTAATACGGAATGCGCTGGCTGAGTTCGTCGACAAAATGCGGGCGCTCGGGTCTGGGGCCAACAAAGCTCATGTCTCCCAGCAAGACATTCAGTATTTGCGGAAGCTCATCGATGCGGGTGGTACGCATGATGGCACCGACTCTGGTCACCCGCGCATCGTTACGCGTAGCCCACTGCGCAACGCCCTCTTTTTCAGCGTTGACAGTCATGCTTCGGAATTTGAATACCGAAAACGGTTTACCCAAGAAACCCGTTCGGACCTGATGGTAGAAAATGGGTGCCCTCCAGCCGTCTTCAATTTTGATTGCCAACGCCGCCAGAATCATCAACGGGAAGGTCAAGAGGACCAACACACCGCTGACAATCACGTCAAAAATACGTTTAGCGACATCACGCACCGCACTTTGATCAAAACCGTCGGAGTAGATCAGCCAGTCAGGCCTCATGATATCGAGTGGAATTTTACCCTGCTCGCGTTCGAAAAATGCCAGAAGATCGGTCACTGCCAGACCGTGGAGCTTGCATTCCAGTAGTTCACTCAGTGGAATAGCACCTCGTTTCTCATCAGGGGCAACCACAATTTCATCTATGTTGTTCTCGACGCAATACTGTAACAAACTGTGTGAGGGCTGAATACGATAACGGTCATCGATATCGCTTTCCTCATCAGTTGTGGCAATCACGTATCCGGCTATTCTGAAACCACGCCTGTCGACTTTGCGTCTGAGTCGTTTATTGATTGATGCTGCCCTTTTACCGGCGCCGAACACAAGGACTTTTAGTTTCAGTGTGTCTTTGTCTACGTAGTAGAAGAACAGCGGTCGGATTGTGCCGACCATAAAAAAAGCTATAACAACGGCAATACCGAAAACCCCCCTGCCCAGATAAAGTGACGGGATAACATAGTATATGAGGGCCAAAATGGCGGCGCCTGCCGCAAACCCAATGACCGAACGCAGGAACACACCAAGCACACCACCGCGGAACCGATATTGATACAGTCCCATCGCCATCATGGTCATCGGCATGACCAAGCCAAACAAAATAGCACTAACCAACAACGAATCAATGTTATAGCGCTCTAACGTCTCAACATCGAGCGCATTCGCGTTGAACCGGACATACACCGCGACATAGACAGCACTGGCGCAGATCAGAAACTCGATCAGCGCCAGCACCATGAACGGCACACGAAGATGCATTTTAAAAAGTTTAAACGAGCCCACTACGGTAAAGTTTTTCCTTAATTTACGGTTTGTCAGAGTGACCTGCTGTGGAAAACAGTGGGTCACTTTCGCCGCTTACGCAGCACTGGCCCTCGATATAGCGCTGAAGGTCAGCTTTTAGAGCTATCTGGTTTTCCTTCAGATGTCATTACAAGAACCACGTCACACAATATCTATTCGGTTGTACGTATCGCACGATCAGGGCCAACATTACACGTCAGTTATCGGTCCGCACATCACCTGACTGAAGCCAATATCTAACTAATTCAATAATTTGGCGTAACCCGCCGATAGCCACAATACAACAGCGTCTGCATGATCAGACAATTAAGCAGAACGTACAGTTCGATATTCGAGTGCAGATGGATACTGCCGAGACACTTATGCCTTTAAAAAATTACCAGCAAAGCTACGAGGTTCTGGGCCTGAAAGAACCGACTGACTGGAATACGGTAAGGAGTACCTACCAGCGCTTGGCTCTTTATCATCATCCGGATAGACAAAATAATGACAGCAAAGTCGGTCCAGACGCCGGAGCGAATGAACAGTTCATAGAGATAACCAAGGCTTACCACAGCTTGCGCGACTACTATCGAAGGCACAATAAACTGCCACCGTTTAAGCCACCTGCGGCTAATTCTAACGACACAAGCGTTAAAAAATCAGCAACCAAAACCAATCGTAATGAAGATTGGGACGTGAACACCTACTTCACGCACGTCAAAGCCTCAGAGTTTGATGCCATCATGAAAAAAGAAATGGCCAAGAACACACGACAGGCAGCCAAGGTTAAGAGCGGTTTTTTTGACAGCCGAGCGGCGAGGCTCCTCGGTGGTTGTATTGCCATTATTATCGCGTTGTTAACACTTGCTTGGTTGCTGAACTTATTGGACGAGAATCAAAAAAAATTGATATCGGGCCGCGCCATGCAATCACGTGTACAGCAGGACACGATATATGCCGTAGAATCACAACCTGGACAACTACTTGCTGACGATCACAGTTATTTGACAGATGAGATACAATAGCGTGCTTTGGTGTTACGCGCACAGATGATGGTCGAAGCCAGCTAACACATTCAACTGGCGTTCATGCACCGACTGTTCACGTTTATTTGCAATCTCGAACGCGCAAACCTGCTGCTCATACTTGCTGGTTCGATGGGCAGAGCGCATATTGGGCCACCAACCCACTGGGTCGGATGGCTCTTATCCAATCATGCATGCCAGGCACGCATTGGTTGCATGAGGCATCATGTTAGCCCACGTAGGCCGACAGCGTCCTCATCATGGACGTGGTCATGGGGTTTAGTCATGGGATTTAGTCATGGGGATTTAGTCATGGGACTTAAGTCACGGGATTTGGTCATTGGTTTTGGCACAGCGTACTGGAATGGGCGCAAACCAAGCACGCGTTTTGGGGCGGCAGACAGTCAATAGCTTAGACTTTGCGTTAATGCACGTGGCCGGGGGACTTGCCCGGCATAAGGGCCAGAGTTACAGGCTCGGAACACAGGTCGGGGGCGAGCGCACCGTGCTGCGTCACTACACCAAATTATCGAACACTGCCAACGTTAAAAAATAACGGCTGGGAACGCTGACTGACGATGCAGACCGTACAGGTCTTGCTAGTCGTCAACGGATAGATGAATCTAACACTGGAATAACTATGTTTCAAAAACCGTCACAGGTGAAAATTGCCATTATTGGCCTTGGCTATGTGGGTCTGCCACTTGCTGTCGAGTTCGGCAAGGCTTACGACACTACAGGTTTTGATATTGATGCAAACCGAATTGCCGAACTCAATGCCGGCACTGACAGAACGCTTGAAGTGTCAGCAGATGAACTTAAAAGCGCCTCCATGTTGGCCTTTAGCAGTAATGCCGAGGATCTCAAAGCCTGCAACGTTTTTATCGTCACCGTACCGACACCAGTGACAGACCAGAAGCAGCCTGACCTGACACCGCTGGAGAAGGCCAGTCACACGATCGGGAAAGTGCTTGATCGTGGCGACGTCGTTATTTACGAATCCACCGTGTACCCGGGTGCTACCGAGGAGGTGTGCGTCCCTATTCTCGCCTCCGTCTCGGGACTTGAATACAACAAGGATTTCTTTGCCGGTTATAGCCCGGAGCGCATTAACCCCGGTGACAAAGAGCACCGCGTCAGCACCATCACCAAAGTCACCTCCGGCTCGACCCCGGCAGTGGCAGAATTTGTTGACGAACTGTACCGGTCGATCATCACCGCGGGAACTCACAGCGCCAGCAGCATCAAAGTCGCTGAGGCTGCCAAAGTTATCGAAAACACGCAACGCGATCTCAACATCGCGCTGATCAATGAACTGGCGATTATCTTTAACAAACTGGGCATTGACACGCTGGAGGTATTGAAAGCTGCTGGTACCAAATGGAATTTTCTGAACTTCAGACCCGGTCTGGTTGGCGGTCATTGTATTAGTGTCGACCCGTATTACCTGACCTACAAAGCGCAGGAAATCGGTTATCACCCGCAGGTGATTTTGTCAGGTCGTCAAATCAACGACGGCATGGGTGGTTATGTCGCTGAAAGCGTCGTTAAAATGATGACTCGCCAAAAGGTCCATGTGGTTGATTCAAAAATTCTGATTCTGGGTTTGGCGTTCAAAGAAAACTGCCCTGATCTCCGAAACACGCGAGTGGTGGATATCGTGAAGGAACTGAACCATTACCACGCTAATGTCGATGTCTACGACCCATGGGTAGATCCGGCTGAAGCCGAACACGAATACGGGTTAAAACCCGTGACCGAGCTGGTTAACGGCACTTACGACGCGATTATTCTCGCGGTTGGCCATCATCAGTTTATCGAGATGGGATCCAGCACAATTCGTGCATTGGGCAAAGACGGACACGTGCTGTACGACATAAAGAGCGTGCTGCCCAAGGACGAAGTCGACCAAAGACTCTAGATGGCAGTAGAACACGTACAGTTTATTGTCATCGACTGGCCGAATCCAGAAGAACTGACAATCACAACTGACCAGATTAACTGACCAGATTAACTGACCAAAGACATCAAACATGAAAGTCCTAATAACCGGTACGGCAGGTTTCATCGGCTCCACACTGGCACTCAAGCTTCTCGCTCGCGGCGATGAAGTGGTGGGCATCGATAACCTAAACGATTACTACGACGTCGATCTAAAGAAAGCGCGGTTGGCAAGAGTGGGAGCACATGCCGGCTTCACCGATGTGCGTGGCAATATTGAAGACAAAGGTGTTGTGATGGACGCTTTCAAAGCGCACAAGCCTGATCGTGTTGTGAATTTGGCGGCGCAAGCCGGGGTTCGTTATTCACTCGAAAACCCTTATGCGTATGTCGACTCTAACGTCACAGGATTTCTGAATGTACTTGAAGCATGTCGTCACGTTGGCTGTGAGCATCTTGTTTATGCCTCGACCAGCTCTGTGTATGGCGCACACACCAACATGCCATTCTCGGTGCACACGGGTGTAGATCACCCGGTCAGCCTGTATGCGGCAACCAAAAAAGCCAATGAACTGATGGCACATACCTACAGCCACCTGTTTAACATTCCGACCACAGGCTTACGCTTTTTTACTGTCTATGGCCCATGGGGTCGACCCGACATGGCGCTGTTTCTGTTCACCCGAAATATCCTGGCCGGGAAACCCATTGATGTCTTTAACTATGGCAAGCACAAACGAGACTTCACTTATGTTGATGACATTGTCGAAGGCGTTATAAGAACGCTGGATAATATCGCAACGCCTGCAGACGACTGGAACGGTGATAACCCCGATCCCGCCACCAGCAGCGCACCCTATCGTGTGTACAACATCGGCAACAATGCCCCCGTCGATCTCGAGCACTACATAGCGGTTCTGGAAGACTGCTTGGGTAAAAAGGCCGAGAAAAACTTGCTGCCGCTGCAGGCTGGCGACGTGCCGGATACTTATGCCGATGTGTCAGATCTGGTTAATGATGTTGACTACAAGCCAGACACATCAGTAGAGACCGGTATCAGCAATTTCGTCGAATGGTATCTCGATTACTACAACGTGAAGCGCTAACCACGCGCGCCCAAGATAAGATTACAAGACAAGATTACAAGACAGGATTAATGGCAACATGACTAACCGATTCAAAGCCTGAATCGGTAACGCGATCATTATCGCGTCGAGTGGCCGGATTAATGACTGGGCCAACCAACAGATTGGCCGACAGAATAGCCAGCGGCTTGAACAACACTCCGGTTGGTACTCCGACCGGTATTCAGGATAGCAGAGCGCCCACTTTAACGACGAGCAGGCCGACCACTTCGTGTAGCCACCGGTCGGCCTTTACCATGGCGGTTCGTTGCGGCAGCAACGCGTACCAAGGTACTCCCGAGAGACCCTGATAATCTACACTGATTCGACAGACCTCAAAACCTACTCGCTCAAATTCGACCGCCGCTCTGGGCATGTGCAGTGCTGACGTCACCAATCTGATCTGACGATTGCTCGACACCTCCCACTCGTCCAGAAGCTCTCCAACTTTCATTGCATTGGTGTTGGTGTTAACAGACTCGGCATCGACTAAGATACGATCCAATGGCACGCCCGCAGTAGTTAACAAATACTGCATGACCGCAGATTCTGTTACCGTCCGGCGCGTCCCTCCGGCCAGCACAATCGGATAGTCCGCATCGGGTGCCGATTGATACAGGGCCAGCGCCCGTGTGGTTCTGGCAAAGGTAGCCTGACTCATATGTTCTATTTGAGATGCGTCCGTCGCAACAGAACTCACCCCGCCCCCGAGTACCACCAACGGTAACGCGTTGTCGTCACAAAAAGCCGCCACAGGCACGTTCGGATGCTCCAGCGCACGCACGAGCGGATTAACGATCGCTGGCGCACTGAAAACCAATGCGACCACAAACAAAGGCACTGTTGTC
This sequence comes from uncultured Granulosicoccaceae bacterium, assembly GCA_937923745.1. Classification (GTDB taxonomy): domain Bacteria; phylum Pseudomonadota; class Gammaproteobacteria; order Granulosicoccales; family Granulosicoccaceae; genus CALDUO01. The sequence goes on along the minus strand of CALDUO010000121.1, from coordinate 17,605 downwards.
AGCATGAACCCTTTCAGTTTGCGGCGTCGCTTAAGTCGCTTGGACAAACCCAACACCCACAACAGTAGCGCACCCACAAAGACAATCACGAGTGGGTCGAGAAAAACATCAACTAAATAACGAAGGTTCACGAGGTGGCATACTCTCAGGTTATGTTATACTATTATTTGGTATCATTAAGCGTCCTTATACTGAGGACTAACCGGTTATAAGGACTAACTAAGCCGCCAACGTCGGTACCCGACAACCTGTTGATCAAGCACTCAACTAAGCAGCAGCCAACGCAGAGTTAATTTTGAGCTTCGATAACCCGCAAAAAATCAACCAACTCAGGCAACTGAGGGCATTCTGCAAAGCAGCTCAAACGGGGAGTGTTTCCCGCGCTGCAGAAAAACTGAATGTCAGCCAACCATCGGTGTCACTGCAGATACAGGCACTCGAAAAAGAGCTGGATACTATACTGTTTGAACGCAGCGGGCCACGAATTCGCCTCACTCCTGCAGGCACACTGCTGCTCGACATGGCGCATCCACTGGTCGATGGTTTTGAAAAATTAGGAGATGCGTTTGCGGCGCGCCTTGGGTCGGTGAACGCCGGCTCCCTGAATATCGCCTCTGGTGAGGCCACCCTGCTCTATTTACTGCCGGATGTCATTAGTGAATTTTCTGACACCTATCCGCAAATTGATGTAAAGCTTCATAACGTCACCGGCAAAGACGGTATGGCACTGATACGCGCTGATGAGGTCGATTTCGCCGTGGGCTCAATGATCGATGTGCCGGACGACATGATCTATCATCCTATCGTCAGTTACGGACCTGCACTGATCACACCGGTCAAACATCCGCTTGCCAAAAAGAAAAAAGTCTCTCTCAAAGACATCAGCCCTTATGGCCTGATTCTGCCTCCGCGTCACCTGAGCACCTGGAGCATGATCGACCGTGTATTCAGACAACATGACGTACCCTACGAGGTAGCGCTGGAGGCTGGCGGCTGGGAGGTGATTAAACGGTACGTTGAGACCGGTATTGGCATCAGTATCGTGACGAGCATCTGCCTCAGAGGGTTTGAAAAGCTTGCGGTCACACCCATGGAAGACTATTTTCCAACCCGTAGCTATGGCGTGGTATACAGACGCGGAAAATTCATGTCGGCGCAAACCAAGTGTTTTCTTGAAATGATGGATAAAGACTTTTTCAGTAAACAATCGAGACCGCCGTCCCGCCAAACACATGCAACTCACGACGATGCACTCGTTACACATTTATGATGTAAAAGCCCAATACGCGAATCCATGGCGTTGTTGAATATCGTCGTTATATCTACCACCTTGCAGGAACAGTAGCCACGTTGGGTAACACAGCATTTAAGACACCGGTCATTGTCGGCATGTCAGGCGGCGTTGACAGCTCTGTAGCCGCTCTCGTGTTAAAAGAACAAGGTTACGCCGTGTCCGGTATTTTTATGCAGAACTGGGAGGACGATGACGAGCACTGCACCATCCGTCAGGACTACCGCGATGCCAAGGCGGTTTGCGAGCGCATCGGTATCGAGCTGTCCACTGTCAACTTTGCCGAGGAATACTGGCAAGGTGTGTTTCAGCACTTTCTGGATGAATACGCTGCCGGTCGGACACCTAACCCCGATATACTGTGCAACCGCGAAATCAAATTCAAAGCGTTTCTTGAACACGCTAAATCTTTAGGCGTAGAACACATAGCGACTGGCCACTATGCACGTGTTGGGTTAGCCGATGGAACTGATGGTGCCTCGAACACCGTCTACAATATGCTTCGGGGCGTTGACGCCAACAAAGACCAAACCTATTTTCTCTACACACTGGGACAAGCGCAGCTTAAACACACGCTTTTTCCGGTTGGCGAACTGCAAAAAAGTACGGTTCGGGATCTCGCGCGCGATGCAGGCTTTCATTTACACGATAAAAAAGACAGCACCGGCATTTGCTTTATTGGCGAGAGAAAATTCCGCACCTTTCTCAGCCAATACCTGCCCGCAAAACCCGGTGACATGGTCACGACTGAGGGGGTTGTTCTAGGACGTCACAACGGACTGATGTACTACACAATGGGACAAAGACAGGGACTGGGTATCGGCGGACTCGACAACGCTGACAGTGCGCCGTGGTATGTGCTGGAGAAAAATCTTGACGATAATCAGCTGATTGTTGGTCAGGGTCATGACCATCCGGCCCTGTTTCATGATGAATGTCTCGCACATGATCTGCACTGGTGCGCAGATTTGCCGCCAGGCGAGATCTTTCAATGCACCGCTAAAACACGATATCGTCAGGCCGATGTACAATCAACCGTGCAACTGATCGACAATGGCGCGAGACTGAGCATTCGGTTTAACCAACCAGTGAGGGCTATCACACCAGGCCAGTCACTGGTCCTGTACGATGATCAAATCTGCCTTGGTGGCGGCATTATCAGTGACTTTAACGAACAACCATGAACCAACTTCACACCCCCGTGAATCAGACCGTGGCACTTGCCGGGCTCTTTCAGGCAGTACAATTGTGCAAAAACCTGGCACAGTTCGGTCGTTGCGATGCCGACCAGCTGGGCGCGTCGCTGCAGTCTATCCTGGTGCAGGATGCTGACAATGTCAGCGATGTGTATCACGGCTTTGGTGGCATCAATAAGGGCCTGCGCCTGATTCGCTCGCAGCTAACGCCTACCCACCATGAACGAGACCTCGACATTACGCGTCACTGTATTTCGCTAATTCAGCTCGGCGACAATCTCATCAGTAACAATGAGACAGTCGATCAGCTTCGGAGCGGTATCGACAAAGCGCAGCAGCTCGATTTTAATATTCTCGACGAGGTTATGATCAATCATCTGGCCAATTTATATCGCAACAGCATTAGCCATCTGAGTCCTCGCATCGTGATCAGCGGGCAACAACAGTATCTGAACAACGAACTGGTTGCCGCCAAGATCAGGGCGTCACTATTGGCCGGCTTGAGGTCTGTGGTGTTGTGGCGTCAATGTGGCGGTACCAGGCCTGGCTTGCTGCTCAGCAGGTCAAAATACATGCGTGTCGCCGATGGCATTCTCAGAGGTGGTAGCGCGGCGTCTACCTGAGCGCGGCCTGTTTGCCGGTGAGAAGACGTCTCATCTGCCGCAACCTACAACGGCCCCGAACCGAGAGTGTCGGCACGCCGAAGTCAGTCACTAAAACATGACGCCAGGCGTTTGCGCTGTAAACGATAAATCAACACAACCCCAGTCACGTTTCTGTCACCGGTTCTGTCACGGCACCCGATAAGGTCATCTGTTTGTAATGTCAGCATCATGGTTAAAACGTGACGCCACAGCACAATGCGCACCACCTCACTGACGGCTTATAAGCACGCGAGGAAATAGACGGGGGGTAATAGACGGGGTTTCGTTAATAAGCCTGGCGCCGTAAGACGATGACAGCAGGGCAGCGTCACTGGCAGGCACCTGAGCCAGCGATACGGCTGGCAATATCAGATCATGCTGCAGGTGTGTTTGTTCAAGTCGCGTTTTATCTTGTGAGTGTAGCTGGTGAGTGTAGCTGGTGAGCGTAGCTGGTCTTTATCAGTACATGTCCTATCCGAACCACCCCCGCGACAAACGCAGGCATCGCGGGCGGTGGCAGCCGAACAGAACCCAAAAAAGACTACGATGCCATTTGAATAGAGACGGGTATGTCTTTGAATTTCACTTTGGCACTGTCTGCGGCAGACTGAAAGCTTGCGACCTCATTAAAATTCAGGTAACGATACACTTCGTCTGACATTGGCTCGAGCTCTTTCATATACGCCATATATTCTTCTACGGTTGGCAGTCTGCCCAACAGCGCGGCCACAGCAGCCAGTTCGGCAGAGCTTAAGTACACAAACGCACCCTTACCCAAGCGGTTCGGGAAGTTACGTGTTGATGTGGATACGACGGTGGCACCCGGCTTTACCCGCGCCTGATTACCCATACATAATGAACAACCTGGCATTTCCAGTCGCGCACCAGCTGCTCCAAAGATGTTGTAGTAACCCTCTTCTTTGAGCTGATGTTCATCCATTCGGGTCGGCGGCGCAATCCATAACACGGTATCAACGTACTCACCCGATTTTTCAATGAGTTTACCGGCTGCCCGATAGTGTCCGATGTTGGTCATGCAAGAACCAATGAACACCTCGTCGATATCGGTTCCGGAGACCTCAGACAAAGGCTTCACATCGTCGGGATCATTGGGACAGGCGAGCAAAGGCTCTTTGATATCAGCCAGATCAATTTCGATAGTTTCAAAATACTCGGCATCGGCATCGGCTTCGAGCAATTCAGGTTTCTCAAGCCATGCTTCCATCTGACGGGCACGACGTTCAAGCGTGCGGGCGTCTTCATAACCCTCGTCAATCATCCATCGTAACAGCGTTATGTTAGAGGTGATGTATTCGATCAGCGCGTCTTTATCCAATGCGATAGTACAACCGCCAGCGGATCGCTCGGCAGTAGCATCAGCTAACTCAAACGCTTGCTCAAGCTTTAGGCCCTTCAATCCTTCTATTTCAATGCAGCGCCCGGAAAAGACGTTCTTTTTGCCTTTTTTCTCAACGGTTAACAGCCCACGCTGAAGTGCGGCATACGGTATTGCATTGACCAGATCACGAAGCGTGATACCTGGCTGCATGGTGCCTTTAAACCGAACCAGGACAGACTCGGGCATATCCAACGGCATCACGCCGGTCGCCGCAGCAAATGCCACCAGACCGGAACCTGCAGGAAACGAAATACCCATTGGGAAGCGAGTATGCGAGTCACCGCCGGTGCCAACCGTGTCGGGTAATAACATCCGGTTGAGCCACGAGTGAATAATGCCGTCACCGGGTTTTAGCGATACCCCACCACGGTTTTTCATGAAGTCAGGCAACGTGTGGTGCGTGTTGACATCAACAGGTTTTGGATACGCTGCCGTGTGACAGAACGACTGCATGACAAGGTCCGCCGAGAAACCAAGGCAAGCCAGGTCTTTGAGTTCATCACGTGTCATCGGGCCAGTGGTATCCTGAGATCCAACGGTTGTCATGCGAGGTTCGCAATACTGTCCGGCACGTACACCCGGCACACCACAGGCCTTGCCGACCATTTTTTGTGCAAGCGTATAGCCTTTGCCGGTGTCATCGGCAGCAACCGGACGTTCAAACACATCACTTGGCTCCAGTCCCAACGACTCACGGGCACGGTCGGTTAAACCACGACCGATGATCAGCGGAATTCGACCACCAGCTCTGACTTCATCGAGCAAAACATTGGTGGCAAGTTCGAATGTTGAGATGACCTCGTCGGTGCCGTGGCGGGTGACTTTGCCAGCCTGCGGGTAGACATCGATGATGTCACCCATAGCCATGTTCGCAACATCACACTCGATGGGCAGCGCACCGGCGTCTTCCATGGTGTTAAAAAAGATAGGCGCTATTTTGGTACCCAGTACGTAGCCGCCTGCCCGTTTGTTGGGAATATGCGGAATGTCATCACCCATGTGCCAAAGCACTGTGTTGGTTGCTGACTTACGCGACGAACCGGTACCAACAATATCACCAACATAGGCAACCGGATGACCAAGAGCCTCGAGTGCTTCTATTTTTTTGATGGGCTGATCAGTCAGGCCTTCGCGCGGAAATTTAAGCATGGCCTGTGCATGTAACGGGATGTCAGGGCGAGACCATGCATCGATAGCAGGTGACAGGTCATCAGTATTGGTTTCACCGGGTACCTTGAACACAGTCATTGTGATTTTTTCGGCGACATCCGGGCGGGATACAAACCATTCGGCATCAGCCCACGACTGCATGACTCGTTTTGCATGCGCATTGCCTTCATCGGCTTTTTCCCGAACGTCATGGAAGGCATCGAACACCAACAATGTGTGCGACAGCGCTTTCGCGGCAGTCTCTGCAACGCTGTCATCGTCAAGTGCCGCGATAAGCGGTTGCACATTGTAACCACCGAGCATGGTACCGAGCAGTTCGACCGCAAGCGTTTTATCAATCAGTGGAGAGGTAGCTTCCCCGGTGACGATTGCGGTTAAAAAACCTGCTTTGACATAGGCGGCTTCGTCAACACCAGCCGGAACACGATCGCTCAACAGATGCAACAGAAACTCTTCTTCACCGGCAGGCGGCGCCTTGAGTAGCTCGATCAGTCCAGCGACCTGTTGGGCATCCAGTGGCTTGGGTACAATTCCTTCTTTTGCACGTTCTGCTTCGTGTTCACGGTAGGCTTTTAGCAAGGCAGGTATCCTCTGTTCAGAAATGAGTGATTATTCGACGGGTGGCGGTTGGCACCTTTGCCAGTGACTGCCAGTACACGACTCAGTTTGGATGTTCTGTCGGAACGTTCGTTCCCAACAGCTCACGGTCTGTCGTTGATGACCCGCTTTTGCAGCCGAATCAGAAGTATGTTCGACTCATTCAATGTTTCATCAGCACTGTTTCATCAGCACTGTTTTCTCGGCACTGTTTCATCAGCACTGTTTTCTCGGCACTGTCTCATCGGCTGTGCTTTGCCGACTTCTTTCACCGGCAATGATCACCGGCAATGATTCACCGGCAGTGCTCTGGTGACGCAGCTCAGCTGCGGGTCGGCCGCACCAGTAACCACCCACGGCCTCGGCGACACACCTCCCGGTTATTTCCCCATTTTAGCAGTTTTACGGCGCCTGTATTCAGGTTCTTTCGGTATCGCCATGGCTGCGGCAGACAGCCTGAGCGAGCATTTATACAACCTTTCAGGGCAATTTCTGGTCCGATTCCCGGCAGGCTCTCAACCTGGCAGGCTCGCAACCCGGTACGCTCTCAACCGGGTGAGCTTTCAACCGGGCACGGGACAACCCGACGCCAAACAGACGTCCTCAGACAGTCGCCTCTACAAACACGTTCTCGCGGAGCATCTGTATTTCATCGCGGAGTGTTGCTGCTCTTTCGAACTCAAGGTTGGCCGCGCAGTCATACATCTGCTTTTCCAGTTTGGCAATCGCGCGGGTTCCCTCAGCCGGTGTCATAACCGCCGCTCTGGCAACCGAGGCCGCGGTCGGTTTCTTGTCGCCGCGCTTTCTGCCACCGGACGAGCCACCCGTCTGCATGACGTCGGCGACCGCTTTGACAATACCCTGGGGCACAATCCCGTGCGCCTCGTTATGCGCAAGCTGTGCTTCGCGACGACGGTTGGTCTCGTTGATCGCGCGCTCCATCGAACCGGTCACCCGATCGGCATACAAAATGGCCCGACCGTGCAAATTTCTCGCAGCGCGTCCGATCGTTTGTATCAATGAGCGCTCTGATCTTAAAAACCCCTCTTTGTCAGCATCGAGTATCGCCACCAAAGAGACCTCAGGCATATCGAGCCCCTCTCTTAACAGGTTAATACCGACCAACACGTCAAATTCACCCAGTCGTAAGTCACGAATGATTTCGCTACGCTCAACCGTATCAACATCCGAGTGTAAATAACGCACGCGGATATCGTGTTCGGTCAGGTAGTCTGTCAAGTCTTCTGACATACGTTTGGTCAGAGTCGTGATCAACACCCGTTCGTTTTTGGCTGACCGAACTCGAATCTCTGACATAACATCGTCAACCTGGGTTCTGACCGGCCTGATTTCGACTTCGGGGTCGACCAAACCGGTAGGCCTGACAACCTGTTCTACCACCTGATCTGCATGAGCAGCTTCGTAGTCACCAGGGGTCGCTGACACGAATACCGTTTGTGGAGACAGCCGCTCGAACTCCTCGAATTTTAACGGTCGATTGTCCAACGCCGACAGCAGCCTGAACCCAAAATTGACGAGGTTTTCTTTACGTGACCTGTCACCTTTGTACATGGCACCCAACTGCGGCACCGTGACATGACTCTCGTCGATAAACAGCATGGCGTTGTCTGGCAGATAATCAAACAGACACGGGGGAGGCTCACCCGGCGCACGACCGGACAAATACCGTGAATAGTTTTCAATGCCCGAGCAATACCCAAGCTCGTTGATCATTTCAAGGTCAAACAAAGTACGCTGCTGCAATCGCTGCGCTTCGACCAGTTTGTTCGCCAGCTGCAGTTGCTCCAGTCGCTCGCGCAGTTCGTCTTTTATAAGGTCAACCGCCTGTAACAGTCGATCACGGGGTGTGACGTAATGCGTTTTTGGATACACCGTCAGACGAGGTACCCGACGCAGGATCTCACCGGTCAGCGGATCGAAATAACACAGCGATTCAATTTCATCATCGAACAGCTCGATGCGAATTGCTTCCCGCTCTGACTCTGCCGGATGTATGTCGATGATTTCACCACGCACACGATAGGTACCTCGGCGTAATTCAAGATCATTGCGCTGGTACTGCATTTCTGCGAGTCGACGCAAAATCTTGCGCTGGTCGATCACCTCTCCGCGAGAAACATGCAGTACCATGTTGTGATACTGCTGTGGGTCGCCCAACCCGTAAATGGACGATACCGTAGCGACAATAATGGTGTCGGGCCGTTCGAACAACGCCTTGGTTGCAGAGAGGCGCATTTGCTCAATGTGTTCATTGACCGATGCATCTTTTTCGATAAACAAATCGGATGCAGGCACATAGGCCTCGGGTTGATAGTAGTCGTAGTAGGAGACGAAGTATTCCACTGAGTTTTCGGGAAAAAACTCTTTCATCTCACCATATAGCTGCGCGGCCAGCGTCTTGTTGGGGGCGAGAATAATCGCCGGTCGCTGCTGCTTTTCAATGATATTGGCGATGGTATAGGTTTTGCCAGACCCGGTAACGCCCAACAACGTTTGGAACGCCAACCCATCCATCAGCCCTTCGGTGAGACTGGCAATCGCTGTCGGCTGATCACCCGCAGGCTTGTACTTGGTATGTATCTTAAATGGTGTCGACATAGTCTAAAAAATCGTTGCCTGGACAGAGCATAAACCAATTGCGGCAACTTCGGTTGACCTTCCTTTCGTGAGTGGTTATTATGCACGGCTTCATTCCCCGGTAGCTCAGTTGGTAGAGCAAATGACTGTTAATCATTGGGTCGGCGGTTCGAGCCCGTCCCGGGGAGCCAAACACTAAAATCAGAAAGGCCGTCAGTGACCCTGGCGGCCTTTTTTTTGTGCAGCATTTTGTAGCTTGCCGTTGGCAGTAGGTCACTACTCATGCCAGCGACCCGGGCCTATATTGACCACGCAAGTCTGTGTCGACAACCCGGGCCTATGTCGGCAATCCAACTCGGCGGCCCAAGTCGGCGGCGCAGGTCGGCGGCGCAGGTCGGGGCCCCGAGCCAACGACCCAAATTGATGACCCAAGTCGATGACCCAAGTCTACGACCTTGGGCCATGTCAACAACCCCGGGCGAACCCGGTCACACCTGACCGGCTATCCGTATTCCCTCTTCGCTACGCAACGAAAAATCTTGCCCTCGCCAATGGTCTGATTCGGCGGTACACAACCACGCAATAGCCTTAGCCACGCTCTCTGGGGACCGGTGTACTGACGGATCAAGTTCACTGACCGGATTAATGCCCGACGCTTTGATCGCCACTTGCATATCGGTTGCGACAGTGCCGGGGCTTAAACCCAGCACACGTACGCCGGCATCACCATACTCAGCATGCGTACACTGGGTTAGAGACAACACGGCTGCCTTGGATGCGCAATAGTGACTCCAGCCTTCGAGCGCATGGGTCGCAGCACCGGAGCTGATGTTGACAATACTGCCCCTGCCCTGTGCCAGCATGGTTGGCAGTACTGCATGAGTGGCGTAATAAACGCCTTTGACATTGACGTCGATCACCTGCGACCAGCGCCCGGGCGAGGAGTCAGCCAATCGTGCGATCGGCTCAATAATCCCGGCATTATTGACCAGAATGTCGAGGCTGCCAAAGGTGTCCACGCAGCGTTTAACCGTGCCGCTTAGCGCTTCGTAACTGGTCACATCACAGCTGACACCCAGCGCGTTACCGCCGTTGTCTTTTATGCGTGCGACTTCACGATCAAGTCCTTGCTGGTCTCTTGCGCACAGGACCACATTGGCGCCACAGGCCGCAAGATGATGAGCCGCAGCTGCGCCAATGCCTCGGCTTGCGCCGGTAATCAGGGCTGTTTGATGGGAAAGGTCGATCATGGAGATGCAGTGTGTCCGGGTTAGTGTTTAACGCCGAACATACTACGAATACAGCGGTACTGCCATAGTGCAGGTAGAGAACCTGCCACTAAGGGTGCATCGGTTATTTCTTGCCGAGGCCTTTGAGTAAGTTATCAATCGCGTTATCGCGCTCATTGGCGATCTGCTCCGGCGTTTTGTTCGCATCGTAAGGCACTGCGTTCGATGCACCGCGTGGCGCTTGCGGTTGTGCACCCTGCTCCATGCGTTCGCGCTCTCTCAAATACTGCTCAAAGTATTCGTCCTGCTTTTTCCCTTCTTGCTCTGGTGGAGTGGGTGCGGCAGGCTGGGGCTGTGCGGACTTTTTTCGGCGGTACAGCGTTAGAATGTCGCCAGACCCTTCGTTGGCGTTGTTAGCCGCAACGGGGGCTGTATCGATGTTGTTATTTGCCTTTACACGCTGGCTGGGATTAATCGCACTGATCAACTGTGCGTAGGCAGGGTCTGCCTCCTCCACCACGACAACACCACTTTCGAGGCACAGCAGCGCACCTTGGTGAACGGTGTCGTAAATGTCTTCGAGATCACTGTGCGAGAACGTACCGACGGTCTTGAGTGTTTCAAGATCATCAAATATGGGCAGCTCATACACCAGCTCACTGACGTCAACGTCGTCAGAGGGATCAATTTGTTCGATCAGGTCAGGGATGGAGTCTACGATTGTCATCACCGCCTGCAGCGCGCTCTTGTCACCCGCGAAAGCAAGGTCTCTGTCAGCTTCTCCAGTGATGCTGTGAAGCGTCAGATCAACCGAACTACCCGAGCTCAATGTTGCACTGGCAGAATAAAGCATGTCTATGCCGTCGATCGCTCTTGCGACTCGATCAGGATCACCCGCGAGCTCACCGGCATCACTCAGTCGCACCAGCATCGAAGCTTCGTCAGCTGAGAGTGTTGCAACCGCAAGTGGAGAAGTGGCAGGCACGGGCGCTGGTTCAGAAGACGTTTCACCCAAAATGCCAACCAGTGCCGGCAAGTGGCTGGTCGCAAACATCACCCGGCTGTAGAGGTGCACGAGCTCGGCTTGCTGCTGCTCGGGTGGCACCGAGTCTGCCAATAGTGAACGCCAATAGCCTGCACTTCTTAACGTGTGCAAGTGCAGCTTTTCGAGCAATGCGTACTCGCCCGGCGCGAGGTTCTCAAACGCCGCCATCAACTGGGTACCGCTTCTGGATAACGCTGCCTGAGAGGCGTCACGGTCGGCGGGTGCTCGTGCCGCACGGCAGGCTCGCACCGCATTCATCACGTCAGACTCTTTTAGTGTCTGCGCAATAGTACTAGCTGCGCGTTGAAGCTCATCTGCGCGCATACTGTTGTCTCCAGTCTGTTTTCATCAACTTTAATATCTGTCTCTAGATAATCTTTCTCTAGCGTTTCCGAACGCTAACGATGCTCTTAACTGAACGCGATGCACAGTTGAAGTGTTTGCGGCTTACCCAGAGAGTCACAAAAAACACGAAAGTTTGTGACGGCTCCGAAAAATACAACAATCAGATCGTCTGAAATCAGGATGTAGCGTGAACCATGCCAATTTGATGACATCGGAAAAATCCACTTGACATGTCGCTTTGTACGTATTGTACACGTGGCAGGGATTAATCCTAACGCCCACAGCAAGCGCTTTGCCGATTCGAGAAGTAGTTACGCTAGAAAATTGAACAATGATTTTGAGCCAAATCTGACAAATCGTCGTTCCTTGCCATAAATTGCGTCCTCCCAGCTACCATCTACTATGACAATAACTATATAAATCAATTATTTAAAGAATCTTTATGTGAAATTTTCTATATAGAACACACCTGATGGAGCAAGGTAACGCATCTGTATCCTCAAACCAGCCGCGAATGACAAATTCATGACTGTTTGGATCACTGTCCAACAATCGGTGCTCCAAACTGAAATGGATATCGGCCAGTCTGCCTCTGTTGAGTAGTACCTGAGATCAAAAAGCGACGATATCCGGAGATGCCACCCAGTGATGATGCGCGGTCATAGCGAAGAGATGAAGCGTGGTAATGACGTGACCTGATGATGTCCAAGGCTGCCAGAACGCAACACCAACATAGAACGACATGCGTGAACCGGTTGATCGCCCTACAAGAAATGCGAATAGTTGCCATGAATCTGATCACAACTGACTGACTTGAACCGACCCGTTTGTATAGGTCGTCCAAAAAAGCACACAAAGGCCCTAAGCAATTGCCCGAGCACGCAGATAGCCCAAGGCAAGCGGGTCAACACTAACGTATTCCAGCAAGCTGAACCACGCAGGTTGACCTTGGCAAGCTGACCCACACAAGTTGACCTTGGCAAGATGACGTGGGCAGGCTAACCAAGGCAGGAGACCGAAGACAAGTTATCCAGGGCCGCGATCCCAAAAAAGTAACGCCAGAGAGTAAGCCCACGGACTGAGCCCAAAGAGAAAACCCAAAGAGAAATCCAGAGAGAAACCCAAAGAGAAAACCAGAGAGCTATCCCAGAGATTTAAACCCGGTCAGCAGACAGAAACGCAATCAAAGTAACAGCTGGCGGATATATTGGCAGCGAGGTTAAGTCGCAGCAGAGAAATGAAACCTCTGCAAAGAGATGGTGACGCTATTTGATCTTAGCCGTTGATCTTTAATCTTGATGTTAGTCCTGGTCGGGGCGAGAGGATTCGAACCTCCGACCCCCACAACCCCATTGTGGTGCGCTACCAGGCTGCGCCACGCCCCGCCAGAGCGCGCTAGGATACATCATCTACGCATGTTTTTCACTGAAAATTAAGCAATTTGCTCGCTCAATGTAAATAACAGCATACGGTCAATATCAACAACAGCATACGGGCGGATGCTGTACCCCGATTTCACTATCTCGACCGTTTGAGTCGCGCTTATTGAATAGGTGCTATTTGCCTGCAGCATCGGTCCTATAGACTCATAATCCTGTGACAGTAGGCACCGAAGCATTCGCGATCTCACAGGCAAACCGGGCTAACACCACCGGATGTAAGACACCGGATGTAAGACACCGAGTGTACAACCCCTACTGCGACGACCGCCAAATCATCACCCGCCCACAACCTGGCTCGTGATCTGACCTATCCAGAATTTGGCCGATAACCCGGCGCATACCGACGGCTCAAACCCCTGGCCTGAAACCTTGCCTGAAACCTGGCCTGAAACCTGGCCTGAGACCTGGCTTTCACCCTGCCCATATCCTAGCCCGTACCCCCGCCCTGCTCTCTGCAATACAACATTTTGCTGACTGCGCGTTTGTTGCACTGACAGACACACAGGGTTTCAGACAAGGATGAGACAGCCGCACGTTTGTTATGAGCCGTGTAGTACAACGCACCCATGGCCTGGCGGGACATCAAAGGGAGGGAGAAGATGTCTCGGCAGACAAATGCCTAATAGCGGCGCAGTTTTTTAACTGCGCAGTATTCGCAATACGTCTTCGAGTTCGGAACGAAGTTGACGAACAAGCTGGCGTGACTGGGAATTGTCGTCTTTGGCCGTGTCGCCTGCCAAGTGCTGCCGAGCGCCGCCAATGGTATACCCTTCCTGGTACAGAAGGCTTCTGATTTGACGAATTAACATGACATCTTGCCGCTGGTAATAACGGCGATTACCCCGGCGCTTGATCGGCGCGAGGTCGGGAAATTCTTGCTCCCAGTAACGAAGTACGTGGGGCTTCACATCACACAACTCACTCACTTCACCGATGGTGAAATAACGCTTGTTGGGTATGGTCGGTAATTCGTTATTGTTGCTGGCTTCCAGCATATGCCTCTACACGCGCCTTTAGTTTCTGTCCGGGTCTGAAGGTCACGACTCGCCGGGCTGAAATTGGAATGTCTTCACCGGTTTTGGGGTTGCGCCCGGGTCTTGCGCTTTTGTTTCTCAGTACAAAGTTGCCAAAACCCGACAGCTTTACGTCATTGCCGGATTCAAGCGCCAGTCTGACCTCTTCGAAAAACTGCTCAACAAACTCTTTTGCCTCGCGCTTGTTGAGTCCGAGATCGTTAAACAGCATCTCGGCCATTGCTGCTTTGGTCAAAGCCATTAATTTCTCGCCGTGTCCAGTTTCCCGTTGTGTATCAACAGTGGCCCCGTTTCGGGCAAATACGCTCACGCGATCGGTATGCACGTCACTATTCCTTGTGGCCGTGGCCTATGCCGCTGACCTGCCTAATCGATGACCTGCCTAATCGATGGCTTGCCGACCGATCTTGCCAACCGATCTCGGCAAAGGGTCCAGTCGCCTAGTCCAGTCGCCTAGTCCGGTCGCCTAGTCCGGTCGCCTAGTCCAGTCGCTTGGTCCAGTCGCTTCGTCCAGGATCAAGGTCTTGGAGCCTAATGCGGCCAAATTGCTACGGCTTGGCTGCAATGACTAAGCTGCGCCGAAGGCATTGTGATCACGAAAGATCAGCTCTGTCGATATATTGGGATAAACCTATGCCCTAACTAATCTCTTAGTCGGACGCCCAGTTCGCTGTCCAGTGACTGCAGTATTTTATCGACCGCGCCGTCTACCTCTGTGTCCAGTAGAGTGCGCGAAAAGTCCTGCAAAATCAAGCCTAACGCAATGCTTTTCTTACCTTTTTCGATTCTATCGCCCTGATATACATCGAAGGCAATAATACGCTGCAGGTAATCAGGTGCTGCGCTATTGATGCACTGCTCGATGGTACCGAACGACACAGATTCCTCCGCCATCAACGCGATATCGCGTCGAACACCCGGATATTTTGAAACGGGTGTCAGCTTCGGTACCTCTGCGTTCTGTAAGGCAGCCATTGAAACCTCGAACATAAAGGCTTTTTGCGACACATCGAGAGATTTCTGAAGAAAGGGGTGTAAAAGCCCGAGCCAACCGACTTTTTCACCATTTGCCAGCAGATCTGCTGACTGACCCGGATGCAAAAACGGTTCGGTGCCAGAGACAAATGACCATTCAACACCGGCACTGAGCTGCACCAGTGATTCTACGTGCCCTTTGAGATCATAGAAGTCAACTGATGCGTCTGCTTCCACCCAGTTTTCGGCAAAACGCCGGCCAGATATGAGTCCACCTAGATATTTTTTTTGTTTAATTTCAACGTCTTGTGGCGCATAGTTCAAACCAACCTCAAATATTTTGAGATCATGATTCTGACGATGGATGTTACGTTTTAGCGTTTCCAGCAAACCGGTGACAAGCGATGTACGCATGACAGACATGTCGGACGAAATGGGGTTGCTGAGCGCTACAGCAGCGCCCTGCTCCAGTTGAGCCTGTAAATCGGCGTCGACAAAGGTGTAGCTGATGACCTGCTGAAACCCGCGTGATACCAGCGTGTCCTCAATGGCCTGCGTGGAGAGCACGCTCTCGGATCTGTGACTGAATGTAGGTTGGTACTCACCCATTCGTCGCTCGAACTGCTCAAAACCATGGACTCGGGCCAGCTCTTCTATGTAATCTTCTTCAATGCGCAGATCGTAGCGGTAGCTCGGTGGCGTAACCGCCCAGCCTTCTGCATTTGTTTCCAGGCTAACGCCGAGGCGCTGCAGGATGGACTCTACCAACATCGGTGGCAGCGACTTGCCCAACAGGCGTTCAATGCGTGCAGCGCGTAGCGTGATTGTGCCCCCCAACGGCAATGCAGACTCGTTCGCCCAGTCAACCACCGGCCCGACACTACCACCTGCAATCGATAGTAACAGCTGAGTTGCGTACTCGAGCGCAACCACTTGCTGCGCCGGGTCTACACCCCGTTCAAATCGATGCGATGACTCGGAATGAGCATCCAGTCGCCACGCAATACCGGCTAGTTTCTCGGGTAAAAACAAGGCACTTTCAAAGAATATATTACGAGTACTCTCGTCAACAGCTGTATCAAGACCACCCATAATGCCAGCAACACCAATAGCCCCACGATCATCGGCAATCACTGTGGTGTCATCGTCGAGTGTGACTTCCCGACTGTCCAACAACATCAGTGTTTCACCTTTAGTGGCGCGTCGTACCTGAATGGCACCCTGCAGTTTATCGAGGTCAAACGCGTGCATCGGTTGACCCAATTCCATCATCACGTAGTTGGTAATATCGACAGGAGGATTTATGGAGCGGATACCGCTGCGCCGCAACCGCTCGCTCATCCACAAAGGTGTCTCCGCTGCACAATTTACCCCGGTGATAACACGACCCGCATAACGCACGCAGGCATTATCGACCGCCACATTAACCGGCCAGGTTTGTTCATGCGATACCGTCGCCTCCTGGAGATCAGGCCGAGTGATATCGAGGTCGTTTTTCGCGCTCAGATCGCGAGCCAGCCCCTGTGCTGACAGGCAGTCGCCCCGATCCGGCGTAAGCTCTACATGCAGGATCGTATCATTGAGCTGCAGATAACTTTCCAGTGGAGTACCCACTGGCGCATCTTCGGGCAGTGCCATCAGGCCATCGGCCTCGACACTGAGTTCCAGTTCAGCGGCGGAGCACAGCATTCCCTGCGACTCGACACCGCGAAGTTTGGATTTCCGAATCTTCATACCACCGGCAAGCCTTGCGCCCACCATGGCCACAGGCGCTTTCAGACCCGTCGCCGCATTCGGAGCACCACAGACGATTTGCAGGTCTTGATCACCGCCAACAGATACTCGGCATACCCGCAATGAATCAGCATTTTCATGAGGCGCTGCGGCCAAAATTTCACCCACAACCACTTTGGTGAAAGTCGGCTCGACCGGCTCAACCTCATCGACTTCCAAACCGAGCAACGTCAGTTGCTCGGCGAGTTCGACTGCACTCAGATCAGGGTTAACCCATGCGCGAAGCCATTGTTCACTGATTTTCATCGGGAGTCTCCCGCACCATTAAATTGCGAAAGGAAATTTATGTCGTTGTCGAAAAACTGCCGGATATCACGCACCCCGTAACGCAGGCTCGCAAGTCGCTCGACACCCATACCAAACGCGTAGCCGGTGTACTGCTCGGTGTCGATTCCAACCGCTTTAAATACTTCAGGGTGCACCATGCCGGAACCCAACACTTCCAACCAGTCACCGCCATCAATACGAATATCAACCTCTGCTGACGGCTCGGTAAACGGGAAATAGGAGGGCCGGAAACGTATTTCACAATTAGCCTGATCAAAAAACGCCTTCAGAAAACCCTCAAGGTGACCCATCAGGTCAGAGAAACTGATGTCGGTATCCACCAAGAGCCCCTCAACCTGATGAAACATCGGCGTATGAGTCTGATCGGAATCGCAACGATAGACACGCCCGGGTGCTATCACACGATGCGGCGGCTGGTGGCTTTCCATATGCCTGATTTGTACCGATGACGTGTGGGTTCTGAGCAACAGACCATTGTCTGTGTAGAACGTGTCGTGCATCGCTCGCGCCGGATGATGAGGCGGGAAGTTCAGCGCTTCAAAATTATAATAATCGTTT
>CALDUO010000120.1 GCA_937923745.1 uncultured Granulosicoccaceae bacterium | reverse complement strand
CCCTCGACCGGACAATAGTCCCGGTGCGGGCGGGGGCAGGCGGTTGGCGCGGCACGCGCTCGCTGCACTGGCGTTGTTGCTCGCTGCCCAGTCGGTGAATGCGGAGCCTTACCCACCCACGGGACAACGGCTGCGTGATTTGGCCGATATGTCAGATTTTCAGATCGGGTATGCGTCACGCTTTGATTTTCGTAACCAGCCACAGGCGGCTTTATATGAAGAAATCGTAAAAGCCGAATTTAATATTGTGACGCCGGAAAACTCTGTCAAGTGGGAGAAGGTTCATACCGCTGAGGGCGTGTTTGATTTTACCGATATGGACGAGCTGGTGGCGTTTGCAGATGACAATGGAATGGAGCTGCATGGTCATCCTTTTCTGTGGCACAACCAGTTGCCGCCCTGGGTGCTTGAGCTCGATGGTTTTCCCGAGCAACTCGAAGCCCGGATGATCGACCACATTACGACAATCGGCGAACGGTACGCGGGCCGGATTCAGGTCTGGGACGTCATCAATGAGGGTCTGGAAGAACCTGCAGACAGTACCGAGCTTCGTGATGATTTGTGGTTAAGTAACCTTGGCAAAGCGTACATGCGCACAGCGTTTGAAACTGCACGTGCGGCAGACCCTGCGGCCAAGCTTATTTACAACGACTTTTATGTGGGCTGGCTAACGCCCAAAAGCGAAGCGATGTACGCGCTGATCAAAGAACTTGTTGAGGATGGCGTGCCAATTGATGGTGTCGGTTTTCAGATGCATATTACGGCTGAGTTTACCGAATTTGACGAGTTCTCCGACAACATGCGTCGTTACGCTGATCTGGGGCTTGACGTTTACGTGACCGAGTTTGATGTCAAGGTATTAAACAAGTCAGACGATTACCCGCTCCAGGGTGAAATTTACGAAAAGGTATTGGTACGGTGCTTGGCCGAACCTGCGTGTAAAGCTTTTCAGGTGTGGGGTGTTGATGATTTTCATTCGTTTATTCCTCAGTTTGATCCCTTGCCCTTTGACGACGACTTTAATATCAAGCCAGCCTATTATGGTATGCAGCGCGCGTTGTCTACCCGAGTGCTGAATGTTGCCGGCGATCAACTGACCCATGGCGATGTGCTTGCGCAAGTTGATGTGCGGCCTGATTTTCAGACCCTAATGGTCCGGTACGCAAATGACAGTGCAGTGACTGTTAACGCCATGGTGCGAAGCGGCTCGCCAGACGGAGACGTTGTTGCCACCGTGTCGTTTGAGCCAACCGGCGGTATGGATCAATTTGCTGTGACAGAGACCAGCCTGTCTCTGGGTTCGGCGAACAGCGCCGATCTGCATGTGATGTTTGATGATGAGAGTGCGGCTGTACCGGTCGACTTTATGCTGCTGCGAGACCCGACACTGCCGATGACTGATCCTGATGTCGTGACCCGCTCATCCAGCGGTGGCAGTGGTGCGTTGGGGTTATTCGTGCTGTTACTGGGTTTTGCACTGTCGGCACGTCAGCGTCGAGCGTTGCAGCAGTCGTGATTTTTAAGCACGATGGGCTGTAATGGTCCTGCCGCAGGCAATACGTCACGTAAGACTATATGTCGTCATTCAAGCCATTTAAATGACCATAGGTTGTACCTTATGACGTCACCAAGCGTCTCGCGTTGAGAGCACTGTCAACGCGTGACGTTTGCGCTAACATGCGTGAACCGTTATTCACGTCATTTCAGTTAGCGTTATGTGCCACAAAATTCTCCGGTGCGTCGTGCCTGTCATCAGTGCTGTTCTTACCCTGATAGCAACCGCTGCCCATGCCAATATAAAACCTACCATCGAACCGATAGCAGATCCGTCGGTGAGAGTGGGAGAACGCTTAAGTATTCGGGTTGTGCCGGTTGATCCTGAGGGTCAGGTACCGTCACTGTTGGCGGTTAACTTACCGGGCAACGCTACCTTTGATGATAATCGCGATGGCACCCGCACCTTTCATTGGGTACCGACCGAACAGCATGTGGGTCAATGGCTGGTTGATTTTAACGCCATCGATGCTTCCGATCCTTCGCTGATCGATATCAAAACCGTACGCATCACCATTTTACCGTCCGAGGACGGAGCAGACGCCATTACCGAAGCAGTAGCGTCAGCCTCCCAAAGTGCGTCGGTAAACTCCGCCAATAGTCCACCTGTCATAACACCCATAGACAATCAGCGTGTATCTGCAGGCAATGCAGTTAACTTTCGGGTGATTCCGACCGATGCAAATGGATCGGTGCCAGGCTTGGCTTTAGAGAATCCGCCAGCTGGTGCTGAATTTGTGGATAATTTCGATGGCACCCGAACCTTTAACTGGGTTCCGGACGCGTCACAATCGGGAAGTTATTCGTTGCGCTTTGTCGCAATTGATGCGGATGACACGACTGTTCGTGTCAGACAATCGGTGGAGGTTGTGGTCACGAACAGCCCGTCCGCACCTTCCCAAATTCCGGTTACCAACACACCGGCTGTCAGTGACACCACGGCGAATGGCAATCAGCCACCGCGTTTAGCGCCGTTTGCCGATCAGGTGGTGTATCTCGGTCAGACCTTACGGTTACCGGTCGCGCCCAGCGATCCGGATGGTGATGTGCCAGGACTGACCCTCGACAGGTTACCCGACCGCGCAAAGTTTGAAGACAATCGGGATGGTACGCGCACGCTGATCTGGCAACCATACCCAATTAATTTGGGTGACAACTGGATAACGTTTACGGCAATCGATGCCAAGGATGCCTCGATCAGAACCAACAGCAGTGTGCGCATTATTGTGGCGGTCAATCCTGACCCTGCCCAACAGGTAAACTTTCCGCCGGTAATTAACGGTATTAATAACCCGGTCATACGGGTTGGTGATACGTTAAACCAAATCGTCCAGCCGCTGGATCCTGACTTTGATGTACCGGGTTTGAGTGTGTTAAACCCACCGACAGGCGCGCAATTTGTGGATAACCGTGACGGTACCCGCTCTTTGCGTTGGACAGCGACGCCGGCTGACATCGGCGACACCAGTGTGACGTTCAGAGCAGTGGATACCCGTGATTCAACCCTAACGTTTGAGCGCACAATCACTATCACGGTTATTGATCCTGCCAGTGTTAGCCGACAGGGCAGCCGATTACGGGATCTGGCAGAGCAGCGCGGGCTGTTGCTGGGTTATGCGTCCATGTTGCGAGTGCCGACGTTGGCAGACAATCAATTGTACGAAGACATCGCCCGTCAGGAATTTAATATTGTCACGCCCGAGAACTCAATGAAATGGGGCTGGATACAGCCACTCAGAGGTCAGTTTGACTTCGAAGATGCTGACTATCTGGCGGACTTTGCCAGAGACAACGGCATGGTCTATCACGGACACCCACTGATTTGGTACACACAATTACCCGGATGGTTATTGGCCTTGCCACCAGAAAGTCTGGAGTCTGAAATGCTACGGCACATAGATGCGGTGGTTGGTCACTTCGCCGGTCGGGTGCAGATATGGGATGTTGTCAACGAGGCGCTTGAAGACGATGGCCGCTTACGCGACTCGATATGGCATGAGGCCATGGGCACGGCTTATATCGACAAGGCGTTTCAGCGCGCACGGCAAAATGATCCGAACGCGACGCTGATCTATAACGACTATGACGTCGCATGGAAAAATCCGAAGTCAGACGCGATGTATCGGCTGTTGGCTGATGCCCTAAATCGTGGTGTGCCGATTGACGGCGTTGGTTTTCAGATGCATTTGAGAGCAGACTTCGATCAGTACCAAAGCGTGATAGATAACTTGCAGCGTTTTGCTAATTTAGGCCTCGACATCATGATTACTGAATTTGACGTGGCGATGGACGATGCGTCACAGCAGGACAAACAAGCGGAAGTGTATCGGCGAATTTTGCAAATTTGTATCGAACAACCGGCCTGCAACACGGTGCAGGCGTGGGGATTCACCGATCGGTATTCGTGGCGGCACGGCCAGCGGCCCTTGTTATTCGATGAAAGTTACCAGGCCAAACCTGCCTACTATGCGTGGCAGGAAGTGCTGCGTTAACTGCTTGGCGATTTGCGTTTGCGTCGGCTGCCTCTGGCGCCGCGCCCGGATGCAGAACCTGCGGCGAGGCTCATCTCTCCGCGCAATTGAGCTTTTGACCCTTTGGTCACTTCGCCGAGCTTGTCGACGATTTCGTCGAGCTCGGGCGGAACCCCCCGTGAGTAGTTATCCAGTGCGCTTCGCATCGCCTGTATGTGTTTGGGCGTGGTGCCGCAACAGCCGCCAATTACAGTTGCGCCGCTATTGGCTGCCATGATGGCATAGTCGTACATGATGCCCGGTGTACCGTTGTAGACGATCTCACCATCGATGTATTCCGGAATACCGCAGTTTGCCTTGGCGACAATGACCGGCGCGGTATTGTATTGTTCGCACGCGTTTTTCATGTTGGCAATTGCGGCAACCACTTCGGCGGGTCCTACACCACAGTTGGTGCCAACGCCGGTCAGCGGTACGTCAGTTTCGGTGCTGATTTTGACGATATCCTGAGCGGTCAAGCCCATCATGGTTCTGCCATTGGTATCGATACTGATAGTAAACACAATGGGTAAGCCGGTGGGAGCTGCGCCTTTGACCGCCGCTTCAATTTCTTCACGCGATGACAGGGTTTCTATCCAGAGTATGTCAACGCCGCCGTCTTTGAGTGCGTTGGCCTGGGCTGCGAATGCGTCGCTGGCCTCTTGGATCGACACGGGGCCGTTGGGTTCCAGTATTTCACCGGTCGGGCCCATGGAGCCTGCTACGAGAACGTCGCGGCCGGAGTCGGCCACTTGTTCGCGTGCAATACGCGCCGCTGCCTCGTTCAGCTCCTGTACACGCTCGCCTGCATTGTGTAATGCGAGACGGTAGTGAGTGCCGCCAAACGAGTTGGTGAGGATCAGGTCAGATCCCGCATCAATAAAACCACGATATAGCGTGGCAATCCGCTCCGGGTGATCAATGTTCCATAGCTCTGGTGAATCACCGGTTTGTAAACCCATTGCAAAAAGATTTGTGCCAGTGGCACCGTCGGCCAGTAAGATGCCTTTGGCGTTTATCTGTTCCCGTAAGCGATCTGTCATGTAATTACCCAGCGTTTCAGTCCTAAAACAAACCACAATTTTAACAGACCCTGAATTCGGTCGCTGCCGGAACAGGCTATGAGCGGGTAATGAGTGTCGTGGTTCAGTGCGTAATGGGGTCGGTGTCACACTCTATAACTCACTTGTCCGGGCAGGCCGGCTGTAACCCGGCTTTGATGCATTTGATTTTGTTAATGTAGCTATGCAATTGCCAGTGTGCCCCTTTACAATCGCGAGCTAACCAACCACACCAATCTGTATGAGCCTGTTTTCGCGTAAACCGCAACCGCCGAATCCGATCGACACTATTGTTGTACCCGGTTATGTCGGCGCGATAGGACTGGTTGCCTGTCCGGGGGTGCGCGTGATGCAACCAGACCCCGGCGCGCCAAAATTCCTTGAGCCTGATCTACAGGAATTGGCCGACTGGGGTGCCAATGGGGTGGTGTCCCTGATAGAAGAAAAGGAGTTTCGTCTGAACAATTGTGTGGAACTGCCTCGCCGTATTGGTGAGGCAGGCATGTGGTGGCTCCATCTGCCCATTGTCGACATGGATATCCCCGATCAGAACTTTGAAGACGTCTGGGCCTACGATGGCGCGAGAATCCGGCACGCGTTGCGTATCGGCGAGCGTGTGATACTGCATTGTTACGCGGGTCTGGGCCGTACCGGCATGATTGCGGCACGCATTCTCGTTGAAATGGGCATGGACCCCGAGATGGCTATCAAAACGGTGCGACGGGCCAACAGCCGACGTATCCAAACCAAGCGACAATCTGCATTCGTCAGAACCTGCATACCGCTCGCAGACGGGTAGCAACCCGCTCTATCACGCGACGCCCGCAGCTACGCCAGAGTCGCGGGCGGATGGGTGCCCAAGACTCCACCACAACATACTGTTGCCGCTAACAAGTCTGGAGCGCACAAGAAGTGCGTAGAACCGGCCAAAGGGCGCTGCGAGGGCACTGGGTATGACTGATCCAACCAACACTGACCGTACTGACGGGGACCACACCACCAAACACTCTGCTGTCACGAACACAACGGGTGCCAGTCAGGAAGAACCGCTTCAGCAGGCTGAGGCGTCCGGACGGCCGGCACGGCGGGGGCGTCGCGGCAGTGCCAGAGAAGCAAAACGTGCCTCGCGTGCTGCATCAGCGGCGAATCGGGACCCTTACATAAAACGCGGTATCCCGACCTTTGAAGTCCTGAACGAAGAGGGGCTGCAAATCATTGAGCACAATGCCGAGACCATTCTCGAAGAAATTGGTATCGAGTTTCGTGACGATGAGGAAGCGCTGCAAATGTGGCGTGATGCGGGAGCAACCGTTGACGGGCAGCTCGTCAGATTTCCGCGCGGGTTGTGCCGCAAGCTCATCACGGACTCTGCACCGGCCGAATTTACACAGCATGCGCGTAACCCCGCCAACAATGTACAGATCGGAGGCGATAACGTTGTGTTGGTACCGGCTTACGGGCCTCCATTTGTTCAGGACCTCGACAACGGCAGGCGTTACGCAACCATCGAAGACTTTCGTAACTTTGTAAAGCTCGCCTATCTCTCTGACGGCTTGCACCACTCCGGCGGTACGGTTTGCGAGCCAGTGGATCTGCCCGTGAACAAGCGTCACTTTGATATGGTCTATTCGCACATCAAATACAGCGACAAGGCTTTTATGGGTTCGGTGACAGCACCCGAGCGGGCAGAGGACACAGTAGAGATGGCCAAGCTCTGTTTTGGCGATGACTACAGGGATCCTGTGACCGGGCAGGAAAAAACGGTCTTGATCAACCTGATCAATGCCAATTCTCCGATGACCTTTGACGACACGATGCTCGGCGCGGCCAAGGTCTACGCACGGAATAATCAAGCCACCGTCATTTCACCGTTTATTCTGGCAGGTGCCATGTCGCCCGTGACGGTTGCGGGCACATCGGCACAGATACTCGCAGAAGCCATGGCAGGTATGGCGTTCGTGCAATTGGTGAGACCCGGAGCGCCAGTTGTGTTTGGCACGTTTGCAAGTTCTGTCAGTATGCAGTCCGGTGCTCCGACTTTCGGTTCTCCGGAGCCATCACTGGTCATGTACATCTGTGCAGCTTTGGCCCGACGGTTGGGTGTGCCGTTTCGCAGTGGTGGTGGGTTGTGTGGTTCAAAAATTCCCGACGCGCAGGCAGCTTATGAGGCTGCCAATACATTACAAACTGCGGCCTTGGCTGGCGTTAACTTCATGCTCCATACCGCAGGTTGGCTTGAAGGCGGTTTGGTGATGGGGTACGAGAAATTTATGCTCGACAGTGATCAGGCCAGCATGTTGGGTGTTTTGCTCAAAGGCGTAGACATGAGCGAGAACGGTCAGGCGATGTCAGCACTGCGTGAGGTCGGACCCGGTAAGCACTTTTTGGGATGTGCGCATACGCAGGCAAATTTTGAGACGGCGTTTTTCCGCTCGGCAATCGCCGACAACAACAGCTTCGAACAATGGGAGTCAGAGGGAAGTAAAGATGCCGTGCAACGCGCCAATGCACTGTTTAAATCCAAGCTTGAGAGTTACACACCTCCGCCCATTGATCCCGCTGTCGATGAAGCAATACTTGATTACATGCGTGTGCGTAAAGACGCTTTTCCGGACGCCAACTATTAAGTTGACGCTCTCTTTTTATGACAAAAATCAGGTAGTTTTTTTACATAGATGTCTCGATTGAGCCATATTACTTAACCTGCCGAACATAATGCGTAAAAATCAGGCCACAACCAGTGGCCTGATTCACCAATCTTAACTTCTGCCACAAAAATAAACCGTTAGCATCTTGTTTAAACGCCTTTTGTAGCGTAGGTTACGGCGACTTCAGCACGACTGAGCCTGTGTAAATGATTGGTGACCCCGTAGGTAACGCGCCAGCCAGAATAGCATTTCTGTTGGTGCCAAATTTTTCAATGATTGCGTTTACGTCAGCGCTTGAACCGTTGCGTATGGCGAATCAATTGACCGGTGAAACTCTTTATGAGTGGATGACAGTCGGTAGCACCCCAGACGCTGTCAGGGCCAGTAATGGTTTGTACCTGACCCCCGAATTGGGCGTGGTGGATACGGCTGATAGTAACCTCGATGCTGCGTTTGTTTGCGGTGGCAACAATATCCATAAGTTTCATGATGAGGCTACAGTAAGCTGGCTTCGTCAAATGGGCAAAAAAGAGAAGGTAATGGGTGCCTTGTGTACAGGCAGTTATCTGTTGGCCAAAGCAGATTTGCTGGATGGGTATCGTTGCACCATTCATTGGGAAAACATCGCCAGCACACGGGAAGAGTACCCGAACCTCGTGATTTCCCCCGAACTCTTCGAGATTGACCGTAATCGCTACACCTGTGCCGGTGGGATTGCACCCATGGACATGATGCTGTGTGAGATTCGGTCGCGACACGGGGCGGAACTTGCCACCGCCATTTCCGAGCAGTACATGTGCGAGCGCATTCGTGATCAAAATGATCGACAACGGGTGCCACTGACTCAGCGCATCGGTACCAGTCAGCCAAAGCTCGCAGAAGCGGTATCATTAATGGAAGCCAATATCGAAGAGCCAATGACACTTGACGAACTGTCGCATCATGTCGGATTGTCGAGGCGACAACTGGAGCGGTTATTCCAGCGCTACCTCAACTGCGTACCGACCCGTTATTATCTTGAGCTGAGACTGGAACGTGCCCGTCAGTTATTGCTGCAAACCAGTATGCCTATCGTGGATATTGCACTTGCCTGTGGGTTTATTTCTGCACCGCACTTTAGCAAGTGTTACCGCGACACGTTCTCTTTACCACCGCGCGATGAACGTCGTCGAGCAGCGGGATTAATGGGCCCCGATGCACCCGTGAGCGCTACGTTGCGACGCAGTGGCCGGTCACGGTAACGCACAAGCCCTATATCCGATGAGTTAACAGGCCTGATCAGATGGCATGACCGTCAGCCGATTTGGGTAACCTGAGTGAGTGATGAGGCCCGACGATTACGCCGGGTTGGTGGGCTAATGACCGGGAAGTGGGGTCAGGCTTAGGGTTACGCCGACACTATCAGCAAACCGATCTCATAGAGTAACAATCCTGCATAACCGCCGACCATGGCGGCGAGTATTGCCTTGGCACGAATACGGTTCAAAAACAACGTATTGCCGGCAGCGGTTAAAAACAGTCCCGGAATAATGGTCAGGACAAGTTTGACCAACATAAAGGCTGACACACTGATTTGCATAAAATAATGCATCACTGGATTCAGTTCAGTGCCGCCGCGTGCAATCAATGTCAGCGTGAAGACGGCATCGGTGATTGAAAACAGTGTGAGCAGCACAATCAGTAACAGTGAGCCTGTAGAAAACACATCATGATTGGCAAACCGCCGATCTTCGCTACGTCGGCCGCTGGAACGTCTGGGCATCACCGCACAACAATACATCGTTTTTAGCGTAAAGGTGCGACGATCTTGTGTGGCACTTCGTTGCTCACCGTTGTAGTTCTGTGGGCCATTGACGCCATTTGGACGAGTGTCATGGCCGAGAGTGCTATCGGGCGACTGGAGCGTCGCGGTGGTTGGCACGCTATTCATAGACATAGTATGAGTCATCATGATGGTAATCAATCATGCCATTCTAGTCGTTAGTGCGCGCCGCATGTGTGTGCCGGGTTCGCTGTTTTGATCTCTTAGAGGGCTGGCGCTACGACTCTGTGAAGTGGATAACGGTCTGCCTAACGGTTTAGCCAGGTATGGCCACCCGTGTTTTGACGTGTGTTTTGACGCCTGTTATGACCCGCGCTTATCATCCCCCTTTTCGTGCTTCTGATAGCTCAGGTGATAGCCCAGCTGATAACCGGTAAATCCAGATATCGCGCGTAGCAGGCTCACGGATGAGAAAACGCCTCGATGTAACAAATATACGCTTGATGACAGGGCAGGGTGAGGGATGTGGCTCTTTTGTGAACCACAAGTGTACAAACCTTGATAAAAAGACGCAGGTGCCGTGCTGTATTAGCAGTAATAATGCTACCTAAAAAAAGGTATTAATAAATCTGATGCTAACTATTACCTGAACAGCTTAAGGTTTCAGCGCTATTATCTCAATTTATCCCCCTCGTCGGCGATAACCTGAAAGGTAAGTCCGACACCTGAGCGAGTGCCACGCATTATGTCCAATTCCCGAAAAGTCCTGATTTTAGGTGCCTCATACGGTTCTCTGCTGGGTACCAAACTGTTATTGGCGGGGCACTCGGTGACGCTGGTGTGTACTGCGCCAACCGCCAAGCTCATTAATGCCGAGGGCACGATCGTCAAACTGCCTGTCAGAGGGCAGGAGACACCAGCCATTGTTGACTCCAAGTCGCTGAGTGCCACATTGGATGCGGCGACACCTGATCAGGTTAACCCGTCAGACTATGATCTGGTGGTGCTAGGCATGCAGGAACCCCAGTATGGTTCGCCCGGTGTCCGTGAACTGCTTGACTCCGTGGCAACATCGCGGGTGCCGTGTCTGGCCATTATGAATATGCCACCGCTACCGTATTTGGCCAGACTGCCCGGTGTCGATACCGATAAGGTCCGGTCGTGTTTTACGGAACCCGCCGTCTGGGCAAATTTTGATCCGGATCTTGTAACCCTTGCCAGTCCTGACCCGCAGGCATTCAGGCCTCCCGAGGAAGCAAAGAACGTATTACAGGTGGCACTCCCCACTAATTTTAAGGTTGCGCGGTTTGCGTCAGATGAGCATACCGCGATGTTACGAGAGCTGCAGACAGACATTGAAGCGATTCGGTTTGAGCACGAGAGTGGGCCGGTTGAGTTGCCGGTAAAACTGAAGGTACACGATTCGCTGTACGTACCACTGGCTAAGTGGAGCATGCTGGTTACCGGTAATTACCGCTGCGTTCAGGCAGAAGATATGCGCCCGATACGCGATGCTGTCCATGAAAACCTGGCGATATCGGAAGCCTGTTATCAATGGGTGTGCGAGCTCTGTGTTTCATTGGGTGCAAGCATGGATGACATGGTGCCGTTCGAGAAGTATGCAAAAGCTGCAACCGGTTTAGCCAAACCCTCGTCAGCAGCGCGAGCGCTATTCGGAGGTTCTGCCAATATAGAACGTGTTGATTTATTGGTGCAGTTGATCGCAGCGCAAAAAGGCATGCAATTAACCGAGCTTGACGAAACCGTGGCCCACGTTAACAAACGCCTTGAAAGTAACCGACAGTTAAAGCAGGCGGGTTAATACAGATTGGGTTGGCCCCGACTATTGACGGCCAACCCCTATCGGTGTCAGCGACTGACGCGCTGATTGAAGGCGTCAATCACTGACACGTTGGGGCTTACTTAACATTCCGCGTAAAAAGAGTGGCGCTACAAAACCGAGTACCGCTGCAATCCACAACCCGATAGCAATGGGCGATGAGAACAGATAGGTGAATTCGCCGTCGGCGATGACCATCGCGCGTCTCAGACTGTCTTCCATATGCTTGCCCAGCAGAATACCCAGAATAACCGGCACCGTCGGTACATCGAGCTTTCGCAGGAAGTAGCCCAGTATGCCAAAACCGATCATCAAGAGCAGATCGAAGTAGCTGCCAGACAGCGAGTAAATGCCAACAAATGAAATCATCGTGACGCCGGGTAGTAGTATCCACGGTGGCACCTGAAGTACACGCACAAAGATTTTGACCATCGGCACATTCATCAGTAACAGCACAATGTTGGCAATCAGCAGTGATGCAATTAATCCCCACACAACTTCAGGTCGCTCGGTAAAGAGTGTTGGACCAGGGGTAATGTTCAGTGTCATCAGAAGCGCAAGCAGTACGGCCGTGGTGCCCGAACCCGGCACGCCCAGAGTTAACATGGGTACCAACGCTCCGCCTGCAGCAGCGTTGTTGCCGGCCTCAGGTGCTGCCACGCCCTTGGGAGCGCCGGTGCCGAAGCCACTGTCTTTACCCGCAATAGATTTCTCACTCATGTAGGCAAGAAAACTCCCCAAAGACGCGCCAGCGCCGGGCAGTATGCCAGCGATAAATCCAAGTACACTGGTACGCAGCATGGTCCAGCGGCAGTCAAAAATGTCTCGC
>CALDUO010000119.1 GCA_937923745.1 uncultured Granulosicoccaceae bacterium | reverse complement strand
CCTGTCGAGCATCATTTTTACAATTGCTCAAACACGAGCCTGATCTCACCGTGTACGGTGTTACCAGTGGTTATGGGCAGAAAGCGTCGCAGCGGCTGCCACCCGAGGAACGCTTGGCGCATGCGCAGCAACCGCCGTTTGCGTCCATGTCGGGCTTTGGTGGCGACCTGCCCGAGCGGTTAAAGCGTGGCATCGTGTTCGCAAGGCTTGCCAATCTGGTCAGCGGGCATGCGGCTGTGTCATCGGACTTGGTGCAGGCAGTCATTCGGCTGCTGGAGCAACCGTTGCCGCGTGTACCGCTGCTCGGTAATACCAGCGCCGGCGAGATCATTCCGCTGTCGCATCTCTTTACCGAACTGTGGATGACACAGGAATTTTCCGAAAAAGAGGTGTTGGCACTGATTAATGGCAGCCCGTGTGCTGCGGCATTAATGACCGATATTGCACTGGCGGCCGAGGCGCGGCTTACCCTCGCGATGGATGTATTTGCGCTGTCAGCCGCGGCCATGAATTCACCGGCCGAGCATTACAGCGAGGCGTTGGAAGCGTTGTATGGCGATCCGGCGCAGAGTGCTGTTTTACAGGGACTTCGTGCGCGCTTGGTATCCGACGCGGCATCAGAAGTCGCATTGAACGCGACGTCCGGGCGCACGTATCAGGCACCGGTCAGTTTTCGGGTGGTGCCAAGGGTCTTGGGTCAGGCCTATCGGGCGCACCACGATCTCGTGCAGGGTGCAGCGCTGTCACTTCGGGCGGTCACCGATAACCCGGTATACATGCCGCCTGACGAGACACATCCGAACGGGCAGGTGCTGTCGAACGGTGGTTTCCATAATGCGCTGGCCTGTCCGTCAATGGACCAAATGGCCGGCAGCTATGCAGACCTTGCGTTACTGTGTGACAAGCAGGTGACCAAACTCATGGACGGGCAGGTGTCCCGGTTGCCGCACACTCTACAGGCAGGTGACGGGTATTTGGGGTGTCTCGGATTTATCGCCGCGGATTACGCTGAGCAGGCTCGCAAACAGGCCAATCGTACGGCGCTGCTGGCCAGCGATGGCGGTGCGTTTGGGCAAAATGATGTGCTGATACCGCTGTTTCATGCGTGGCGACAGGCAGAGGATGCGGGGCGCTGCCTCGATGCGTGTCTTGCAGCACTGGCGGTGACGGCCAGTCAGGCGTTTTATGCCTCAGAACAGTCTGGTGAGCTGGCAACAGGGCAGTCATCGGAAGCGACTTCAGCACCGGGTTCGGGGCGTGCTTCCGGGCTGGCAAGTGCGCGGGTGTCGTGTCCGGCACCGCTCGAACCGTTACTGGAAGAGGTGCGGTTTTACGCGCCGCCACTGTCAACATCGCGTGCGATGGGGCTGTCGGTCGGTGATGTCGCCAACCGCTTTACCCAACGTGTCTATCGACAGTGCACGGTTGATCATGAATAATTGAACCACCACATGTACAGTGACGGTATGTCACTCACGGTCGCAACACGGCTTTTCAGGCGCTGCGGCGATACCCAAATTTGCAGGGAGAAACACAATGCAGACAGTTAGCGTTGTCAAAATACTGATTTCCGCAGTGCTCACGGCCGGTGTGCTCGCCGGATGCGCCAAAAATCCGGTGACCGGCAAAAACGAAATTTCGCTCGTCGGCCAACAATGGGAACTGGATGTTGGCAGACAAAACTACAGCCCGCTTCGCCAGTCACAAGGCGGCGATTACGTGGCCGACCCCGCCGTTGAAAAATACGTCAAAGAAGTCGGGTTAAAGCTCGCGGCTGTCAGCGATCGTAAACTGCCGTACGAATTTAACGTCATCAATGACTCCACCCCGAATGCCTGGGCACTGCCCGGTGGCAAAATCGCCATCAACCGCGGGTTGTTAACCGAACTGGAAAGTGAGGCTGAACTGGCCGCAGTGCTGGGCCACGAAATTGTGCATGCTGCGGCGCGTCACGGCGCACGTGCGCAAACACGCGGTTTGGGTTTGCAGGCGTTTGTGGTAGGTGCCACCATCGGGCTGTCTGACCGGTTGGGCGGGCAGGGCGCGCAAATTTTAAGTTCGGTTGGTGCACAGCTTATTAATCAAAAATACAGCCGTGACGCCGAGCTTGAGTCTGACCTGTACGGCATGAAATACATGGCCGAAGCAGGCTATGACTTGAGAGGCGCGGTAGAGCTGCAACAAACCTTTGTAAAACTCTCCGCCGGTCGTGGCCAAAGCGGGTTTGAAAAACTCTTTGCCAGTCACCCGGCCTCCGAAGAACGGGTGCGTCGTAACCGCGCAACCGCCGCAAAGTTTGGTCCGGGCGGCACCGATGGCCGTGAACGGTATCAGCGTGTCATGAAAACACTGATTAAAACCAAACCTGCTTATGAAGCGTTTGAACAGGCACGTGCAGCGTATAACAAGGGCGAGAAAAGCAAAGCCGAGTCGTTGGTTAAAAAAGCCATTCGAATCCAACCGCGTGAGGCGTTGTTTCATTCGGCCATGGGCGACATCGTTGCCGACAAAAAACAGTTTGCCGCAGCACGCAAACATTTTGACAAGGCCATTAGCCTCAACAGTGATTACTTTTATTATTACCTGCGCCGTGGGCAAATGAACCGTGTTGCCAAAAACTTCACAGCAGCCCGTCGTGACTTACAAAAGAGCATCGAACTGCTCCCCACACCGGATGCACAAGAACAACTGGGCGATGTCGCACGGCTTACCAACGATCCTGCCACTGCCAAAAAACAGTATCAGTTGGCAGCACGATCAGGTGGCCAGTCAGCACAGGCAAAACTGCTGTCACTCGACCTCGAAGAAAACCCGTCTGCGTATTTACAAACCCGTCAGGGGGTAAGCAACAGAGGCACACTTGCAGTACAAATCACCAACAGCACCAAAGTGTCGTTGTCCAATATCACTGTGACAGTATTGTCGAGGGCGTCGGGCAAACGGGTCAACCGATCGGTGAAGGGCGTGTTAAAAGGTGGCGGTGTAACCGTGCTGGATACCGGTATACCGATCAAGCAAAATCAATTGGGTACGGTGCAAGTGGGTGTGACCGACGCGCAGGTTGCCAGGTAAGCACCCGACATCATTCATCAAGTGATAGATTGCTCACCTGATTGATTAAACAGCTTGCCACTTACCCCAAAACGGCTTTTAGGGTGGCAAAAATTGTGGCTGACAGGGGGACTCAAAAAAGTGACCCATAAAGGCAACCAGAATAGTTAGCCAGTATGGTTTACCGGCCAAGCTATC
>CALDUO010000118.1 GCA_937923745.1 uncultured Granulosicoccaceae bacterium | reverse complement strand
ATAGCGCACACTGCCATGTGTTAGTGGTTGGAGGCAGCCTTGGTGCCCGCTCGCTCAATCGAACCGTACCTGAAGCGTTGTCTCTGGTGGCGCCGTCTACCGGGCGGCCATTATCGGTCTGGCATCAAACCGGTGCTGCCGAACTCGACGCAACTCGTGACGCGTATAGCGCCATCGCCAATACACAGAGTGTGTCGTGCCGGGTAGATAGCTTTATCGAGGATATGGTGTCTGCGTATGCGTGGGCTGACATCGTGATTTGTCGCGCTGGTGCGATGACGGTGTCTGAATTAAGTGCTGCCGGCTTGCCGGGCATTCTGGTGCCGTACCCGCATGCGGTTGATGATCATCAAACGACCAATGCGTTGTGGTTGGTTAATGCCGGTGCTGCCATCGCAATTTCTGATCGTGATCTGACGGCTACCCGATTGGCCAGTGAGCTCACCGGGTTGCTGTCCGATGAGGTACAACTGGCGCAAATGTCAGTCAATGCCCGAAACGTATTCAAACCCGATGCAGCACGTCGTGTTGCAGATGCTCTGCTGGAGGTGTCCGCCTGATGGTTATTGAAATGTCGCCACTCATTAAGAGCCAAATGCGTCGGGTCAGAACCATGCATTTTATTGGTATTGGTGGCGTCGGTATGGGCGGCATAGCGGAAGTCATGTTTCACCTTGGATTTACGGTGACCGGATCGGACATGTCTGTGAATGCACTGACGACACGACTGAGCTCACTCGGTGTCACGGTTTATCAGGGTCATGCCGCAGATAACGTCAAGTATGCAGATGTGGTCGTTGTGTCGACGGCAGTGCCCGAAGACAACCCCGAGTTGATGCGAGCACGCGAGCGACGAATACCGGTCGTGCCGCGGGCGGCGATGTTGGGTGAGCTGATGCGGTTTCAACAAGGGATTGCCGTGGCGGGTACACATGGAAAAACGACGACAACCAGCCTCGTTGCCAGTGTCCTGCATCAGGGCGGGCTCGACCCGACCTATGTCATCGGCGGACGGCTGAATAGTTCTTCGACTAACGCTTATCTCGGGCAGTCCGATTGGCTGGTCGCTGAAGCTGATGAAAGTGATGCATCGTTTTTGTTCCTGCAGCCCGTGCTATCGGTTGTAACCAACATCGACGCTGACCACCTCGCGACCTACGACGGTGACTTTGAAAAACTCAAACAGACGTTTCTGGAATTTATTCACCACTTGCCGTTTTATGGTCTCGCTGTTCTGTGCGTGGATGACGAGAACATCTGTGAGCTGTTACCGCAGATCACCCGGCCTGTTGTGACATATGGCTTGAGTTATCAGGCGGATGTTCGCGCAGTCAATCTTCGTCAGGACGGATTAAAAATGTACTTTGATGTGCAGTTTGCGGCAGGCGGAACACTGAACAATGTGGTGTTGAATCTGCCAGGCGAGCACAACGTACTGAACGCGCTTGCCAGTATCGCCATTGCACGGGAACTCAACGTAGACAACAGTGCCATCGCACAGGCGCTGCATGACTTTGAAGGTATCGGTCGCCGTGTACAAAACCATGGCGCATTGCATTTCGATGGTGGCAGCGCGCAGCTTTTTGACGATTACGGTCATCATCCGACAGAGGTTGTGGCTACGCTAAAAGCGATGCGTGGCGGTTGGCCTGACCGACGTCTTGTGGTGATTTTTCAGCCGCATCGTTACACCCGCACGCGTGATTTGTTTGAAGATTTTGCCGAAGCGTTAAGCGAGCCAGATGTGCTTGTGCTGACCGAGGTTTATGCCGCTGGCGAAGAGCCTCTTACCGGTGCGGATGGGCGTTCATTGGCACGCTCTATTCGCAATCGCGGTTTGGTCGATCCTATCTTTGTTGAAGATATCAATGATGTACCCGAAGCATTGTCGACCATTTTAAAAGAGGGCGATGTTGTCCTGACGCTGGGCGCTGGCAGTGTCGGCTCTTTGGTCACCGCACTGGCGACACGATTTACCAGGGATGTGAGCTCCGTTGATGGCTAGCGCAAGCTCACAACCTGAACGTTTTGGCCGCGTTGGTGTGGTCATGGGCGGTTGGTCGCCCGAGCGTGATGTGTCATTGCGCAGTGGTCAGGCGGTGGCGGCAGCGCTGGCGTCACGTGGTATTGACGTCGTGTCAATAGATGCGGATCGCGATGTCATTAATACCCTGGCTGCACAACATGTTGATCGGGTTTTTCTGATTTTGCATGGCACGGGCGGTGAGGACGGTACGATTCAGGGGGCATTGGAACTTGCCGGTATTCCTTACACCGGCAGTGGTGTGCTGGGATCTGCATTGGCAATGAATAAATTAAGAACCAAACAAGTGTGTCGTGATGTGGGTGTGCCAACACCGGCGTGGACCATGGTGACTGACGCAGACAGTGCGGTGAGCGCTGCCACTGACTTTGGGTTTCCGGTGATAGTCAAACCGATTGCACAGGGTTCGAGTATTGGTGTCAGTAAAGTGATGGGCAATGAGGTCACGCAGGCATTTGCACTGGCGAGTCAGTACGGCGAGGTTATGGTCGAGACTTTCGTGGAGGGGCGTGAAGTGACCGCTTCCATTTTAGACGGTGAAGTATTGCCTCTGATCAGCATGTCAACGTCACGTGTGTTTTATGACTACGATGCCAAATACAACGATGACGGTACGCACTACGAGTGTCCGTGTCACTTACCGGACGATGTGACTGCCACCATCAAGCGTCATGCGTTGACTGCATTTCAGGCAGTTGGTGCCAGTGGTTGGGGGCGTGCTGACTTTATGGTGGATGCCGAGAATCGGCCGTGGTTTATAGAGCTGAACACGTTGCCGGGTATGACTGATCACAGCCTTGTACCGATGGCCGCACAAGCCCATGGGCTCGGCTTTGGCGAGCTCTGCGAGCGTATTCTCAGTGCAACACTCGACACCGTTGCCACCGAGGAGGCAATGGCATCGTGAGCGCTTCGTACACTTTGCCAAGAAGGCAGCTGCCCATTGCACCGGCGCGTTTTTCACCGAGGACAGGGTTTGTCATCGGCAGTGTGGGTTTGTTGTTCATTGCCGCGTGTCTGATGTGGTTGTTTCAAATTACCGGTGATGCAAGGCGGTTCCCGGTGAATGAGGTAGAGGTGCTTGGCACGTTGGACTACACCGATCGCGATGAGCTGCGCGGATTGGTCGTCAACCAGACACTGAGTGGTTTTTACCGGCTCGACATCGATCAGATTCGTCGTGATGTAAAGCAGTTGCCATGGATTGCCGAGGCGCATATTCGGCGTGTATGGCCAGATCGCATCAGTATCGAAGTCATAGAGCATGAGCCTGCAGCGCGATGGAACAACGATTCGCTGATCAGCAAAAAATTTGAATTATTTACGCCTCCTCAGTTAGAGGTCGACAGCGTACAGCGGGCAGAGTGGCTGAATTTTTTCGCGACGTTTCCGCAGCTTACCGGAGGGCCTGGTCGGCACGAGGCAGTGCTCAGTGCGTTTCGTACACTGGAGGTGTATTTAAAACCTCATAACGTGTCGGTTATGGCGTTACTTGAAGATGATCGGCAGTCGCAGTCTTTTGTGCTGTCGAATAACGCTCGTGTCAATCTGGGAGTCACGGACTGGGAAGAACGGGTGCAGCGGTTTGTACAGGTGTATACGCGTTTGGTTGAGCCGATGGGTGGGCGCGCCGTGCAGTTTGATATGCGGTATCCCAATGGATTCGCGTTAAGCGAAATCAAAAGCTGAAAAACTATAAACGGGTGTGAGACATGTCAGCTAAAAATGTAAAACAGATGATTGTGGGTCTCGATATCGGGACGTCCAAGATTGTTGCGATCGTCGCTGAAATCTCGATTGACGGAGACGTCGAGGTTATCGGGATGGGTACGCATCCGTCATACGGACTAAAAAAAGGCGTAGTGATCAACATTGAAACGACGGTGGCATCCATTAAGGCAGCTGTCAGTGAAGCCGAGCAGATGGCCGGTGTGCAAATACGGTCGGTATTTGCCGGCATTGCCGGTAGCCATATAAAAAGCATGAATTCACACGGCATTGTTGCAATCAAAGATGGTGAAGTGGATGCCGAAGATATCGAGCGTGTTATGGATGCAGCGAAAGCGATAGCCATACCGCCTGATCAGCAAATACTGCATGTGTTATCACAGGAATACATTATTGATCAGCAAGATGGTATTCGGCAGCCTCTGGGTATGGCTGGTGTTCGGCTCGAAGCGAAGGTGCACCTGGTCACCGGTGCCATCAGTGCAACCCAAAATATTGCCAAGTGTGTTGAGCACTGTGGACTGGTGGTGGAAGAGGTGGTGCTTGAACAACTGGCGTCCAGTTATTCGGTGCTGACACCGGACGAAAAGGATCTTGGCGTGTGTTTGGTGGACATCGGTGGTGGCACGACGGACATCGCCGTGTTTCATGAAGGAGCCATTCGCCACACAGCAGTCATACCGGTCGCCGGTGATCAGGTTACCAATGATATTGCTGTGGCATTTCGTACGCCGACTCAATTTGCTGAAGATATTAAGGTCCGTTACGCGTGCGCGTTACGACAGCTAACCAGTGCCGATGACATGATTGAAGTGCCCGGTGTGGGTGACCGTCCGGCGCGGCGCCTGGCCAGGCAAACATTGGCTGAGGTTGTCGAACCCCGTTATGACGAGCTGCTGACACTGGTGCATGCAGAGCTGCGTCGCAGTGGTTTTGAAGAGTTGTGTGCTGCCGGTGTTGTGCTGACCGGTGGTAGTTCCAAAATGGAAGGAGTGGTCGAGCTGGCCGAAGAAATTTTTCACATGCCGGTGCGACTGGGTGTGCCGATTAACGTGACTGGCATGGATGAGATTGTTCGTAATCCTATTCATGCCACCGGTGTTGGTTTGCTGTTGGCAGGTCGGGCCAATCGGCTCAATCCACAGGCCAATTCGCCGGTTAATACCAAGTCACAACAGAGCGTACTGAAACGCATGACTGATTGGTTTCGGAAAACGTTTTAACAGCAAGTTTTAAGTGTAAACACCGTCTTGAGGCGGGTAGCGGTTATTCCGGGTTATTCATGAGTGCATACGCCCGAGGCGATGACTCATGAATTGTTCGGAACTGGGGGGCCGGGATTCCGGCAATTTTATTATTACTATTTTTATAGCAACAACAGAGGGCGTGTAAATGTTTGATTTAGCTGAGAGCACTGATAACTCACCAGTGATTAAATTGATTGGTGTCGGCGGCGGCGGAAGCAACGCTGTTGAACATATGGTTCACTCCGGAATAGAAGGTGTTGAGTTCATCTGTGCGAACACCGATGCACAGGCATTAAGTGGTATGTCGGCCACAACAGCGCTGCACATTGGCCAAAGCATCACCAAGGGCTTGGGTGCTGGTGCAAACCCGGAGATCGGGCGGCAGGCGGCGATGGAAGATCGTGACCGCATTCAGGATCTGATCGAAGGTACGGACATGCTGTTTATTACTGCCGGTATGGGTGGCGGTACAGGTACCGGTGCTATTCCGGTGGTGGCTCAAATCGCCCGCGAAATGGGTGTACTGACCGTTGCAGTTGTGACCAAGCCTTTTCCGTTTGAAGGTGCCAAGCGCATGCACGTTGCCAGTGCCGGTATTGAAGAGCTGCGTACGCACGTAGATTCGCTGATTACCATCCCCAACGAAAAGCTGTTGTCTGTGCTGGGCAAGAACATCAGCCTGCTGGATGCGTTTAAGGCAGCAAACGATGTACTGCGCGGCGCTGTACAGGGTATTGCCGAGCTGATCACCAGCCCGGGCCTGATCAACGTCGACTTCGCGGATGTCCGCACTGTGATGTCAGAAATGGGTCTCGCCATGATGGGGTCTGGTATTGGCCGTGGCGAAGAGCGTGCGACCGAGGCTGCCGAGATGGCAATTTCCAGCCCGCTGCTCGAAGACATCGACCTGGCAGGAGCAAGAGGCATACTGGTTAACATTACGGCCGGAATGGACATGGCAATTGGCGAATTTGAGGAAGTGGGCAACG
The DNA here is from genome assembly GCA_937923745.1 of uncultured Granulosicoccaceae bacterium. Classification (GTDB taxonomy): domain Bacteria; phylum Pseudomonadota; class Gammaproteobacteria; order Granulosicoccales; family Granulosicoccaceae; genus CALDUO01. The sequence continues at coordinate 13,820 of CALDUO010000118.1, read as the reverse complement.
TTGTTCGACAGTTCGCGGCCGATGATGCAACAGTTGTGGTTGGAACGGCTATCAACCAGGAACTGGAAGGCGAATTGCGCGTGACCGTTGTCGCGACTGGTTTGGGTGCGCCAGCGCGTCCGAACATTCGTCCGGTGCCTCAGCAGCACAACCAGTATGGTCAGCCAGCTCGACCGGCGGCTCCTGTTGGAGGCTCTCCTTATGGTCAGGGCGCGCCTGCTCAGTCACCTTACGGTGCGCAGGCAGAACGACCCGCCATTCGCCGGAAAACCGCGTCAAGTGCCATGCCTGCAGTGCCGGCACAGCAACCGGTTGGTTCGCAGGGGCAGGCACACGGCGCAGCGTTGGCAACCGCCCCGCTGGCTAACCATGTGCCAGCGTCAACTCCGGCTCAGAGCAACGATATGGAATATCTCGATATTCCGGCGTTCTTGCGTCGACAGGCTGACTAAAAAAGAGCGTGTAGCGTGATCAACCGCCGACCTCATCTTGAGGTCGGCGGTGTTAGCGCGGATAACCTGGCAGCGGCAACAGTGTGCCAGGGCAATGTGCCAACGAATAAGGTCAGATCCAGCTGGCCAGGCAAAATGGTGAACCAGTTCAGTGCGCCAATGTGGCGAGCCAACGTGTAATCCTGCACTTACCACCAGAACCCATACCCAGTGTCTATAACCAGTGCCTGTAAACACACAGCAGGTGCAGTGTGGTCGCCGGTTTGATCGACCCGTCATGGAGAACAAACCGTGGCGCTGATTTGCTGTTTGTGCTGGTCTTATGCCTTGGATGTGTGACCCATTGGTAACCTTCAGGCAAAAGACTCGGTATGCATCACAGTATGTGTATTACCAGTACTTAACCTAGCTAGAGTGCGGGCCCCGGTTCAATTAAGATGCGCGCAGTCGAAGATCTTGATCGTCGGTTGAGTCTACAGATGTTGGCAAAGTACTCCCAGGTGGCACACTCTACTGAGTGGCCATACCTCTGAGTGACCATACCTCTGGGTGTCATGGGTGGCACGTATTGCAGAAAAAAGCGAACTCCAGGGTTGCACCTGTGCCACGCCGCCTATAGGCAATGTCAGCCACGTGGTCGTTGTCGATGGGGGCTGCTCTGAACGCCGGGGCTCAGCGTCGAATAACGACAGCTAAGCACCATGGTAAACCTCTCGGCCAGAACACTCGGATAGACCAGCTAGAGAGAACACTCGGATAGACCAGCTAGAGAGAACACTCGGATAGACCAGCTAGAGAGACCACTCGGGTAGACCAGCTAGAGAGAACACTCGGGCAGACCAGCTAGAGAGAACACTCGGGTAGACCAGCTTAAGAGACCACCCGGAACGTTGGCCCAAAATGCTCAACTGGGACGGCAATCCAAGGCGGTAATCCAGGGCGGTAATCCAAGGCGGCAATCCAGGGCGCTAACACCGGCCAATTCAGTGTCCGGTCCTGAGTGCAACTCTCAGGCTAAATCTCCGGAGCACAGGCCGAGAGTTATCGGGGATGGTTCCGGCTTGAGTTGCCAGGCTAAGCAGGCTCAAGTGGTGGGACAGGATTGTACTTTGTACTGCCTGTAAATGTATTGCCTGTAAATGTAATGGCTGTAAAAAAGTAAAAAACTGCTATATATAAGGTGCGCTTTGAAACGCGAAGTCAACAGGACTGACGAGCCGACAACGGGCTGATTTGTTAGACACCCACACCAACCATGTTGCAGGGTCGTCTTTTGGCGGTTTCATCGGAAAGGAGTCCTCTGACTGCAACTGTCTGGCTCTGGACTGATTGCGGATTGTGCAGTAGCAGGGCGAATAAAAGGGCATCAGATCACCGTGTCTGACGACAGTTTGTTTGGGGAGCACGCAGTCCCCAAGCAGCCAGACAAGTGATAGTGCACCGACAATATAGCGAGTTTCAGGACACGACTGTGATAAGACAAAGAACCCTAAAAAACACCATTCGTGCAACCGGCATTGGTTTGCACACCGGCAAAAAAGTCTACCTGACCCTGAGCCCTGCCCCCGTTGATGCAGGCGTTGTATTTCGACGTGTCGATCACACCCCTCCTGTTGTGATTCAGGGCCAGCCCCTGAATGTTCAGGACACCGAGCTTGCGACCTCATTGGGCAATGGCGATGTTCGTGTCTCAACGGTTGAGCACCTGATGGCAGCCCTCGCTGGCTTGGGCATCGACAACTGTTATGTCGATCTCAGCGCGAATGAAGTCCCTATTATGGATGGTAGCGCGGCACCGTTTGTGTTCCTCGTGCAGTCAGCCGGTATCCTCGAGCAGAGCGCGCCCAAAAAATTCATCCGAATCAAGCGACCTATTGAAGTCCGTGACAACGAAAAATGGGCGCGATTTGATCCGTTTAATGGTTTTAAAGTGAAGTTCACCATCGATTTTGACCATCCGCTGTTCCAGGGTGACCTGCAGACATCCGAAGTCGATTTCTCAACCACATCGTTTGTGCGAGAAATCAGTCGGGCACGCACGTTTGGCTTTACCCGTGACATCGAAGCGCTGCGTAAACGTGATCTGGCGCTGGGCGGCAGCCTCGACAACGCGATTGTTATCGATGAATACCGGGTCCTCAACGAAGACGGCTTGCGCTATCGAAACGAGTTTGTAAAACACAAGATCCTTGATGCAATCGGTGACCTGTACTTGCTGGGACACAGCCTGATCGGTGCATTTAGTGGTTACAAGTCGGGTCATGCGCTTAATAACCGTTTGCTGCGTGAGTTACTGGTTAATGAGAATGCATGGGAAGAGGTGACCTTCGAAGATGTGGAAGAGGCGCCCATTTCATACACCCAACCACAAGAAGCTGTCGGCTAACAGACGCCATTATTCTGTAAGCTCACAAGCACGGTAAGATAAAAGACGGGCGCTGCGTGTGTACATGCAGCGCCCGTTTTCGTTTCTGTTCGCGTGTCCGTTTTTTTGGGGCGGTGTCGGCTAGTGGTTTCGGGTTTCCAGTTTCCCGGCTAATCTGACCAGCGCTTTAGCCAGTTCATCATCCTGTTGATCGTTGTCGAGTGCTCGGGCTACCTGCCGGATACGATCAATGGCCTGTGGCGATGGGCGCTGCCGATCATGACTGATCTGACGTGTCAGGTCTTTTTTTGAGGTTGCCGGTACCACATGTACACTAATCCGGCTGAGTCTGTTGTATTGGCGGTTTGCGTCGCCACTATGACCGGTGGCGTTGATGGTTTCGCACAGGGTTGTGCCCAGAAAGCGGAGTTTTGCCGCCATTGCGGCGCTCGCGACACAGATTCTTAGGGTGTCACCGTCGCGTCTGACAAACGAGATGCGCTCTGCCAGCTCCGGTGGCATGCAATGTGAAATCTGCTTAAGCAGCCGGTTGCTCTCTCGGGCCTGCTGAACCAGCGAGCCCGACATTAGTTGGGTGAAATTTTTCAAATCTGCCCGAAATAGCTGTCGAAACACAAAACCGGATACCTGTCTGCACGATGCGCCTTCCCGGGCAATGGCTCGCCATTGTCATAGCGCGAGTGGCTGAGATGCTCTGCTGACAGGATTGGAGAGAGCGTCTGCGGCCAAAGCCGTGGTTTGCGGTGTGATGGAGAGGCGCAACCCTTTGGTCCGGGGGCGGTCACACAGGAAACGTTAGCGCTGACTTTTTGATTCATTTAACATTGTACCCCTTTATAAGGTGTGGCGATAATGTCGCCCACCGTACTGTTGCACTGTTGCACAGTACCCAGTCGGATAGAGTTGATGATAGGTAACTTAGCTAAAAAGATTTTTGGTACCAGTAATGACCGCATGATCAAACGGCTTCGCAAGGACGTGGACGCCATCAACGCCCATGAATCCGCGATGGAGGCGTTGTCCGATGAGGCATTAAAGGCCAAAACCGACGAATTCCGGGAGCGGCTTGGTGTCAGCGACACCGAAGATGACGGCCGCGATCTCACCCAAGCGCTGGAGGCTATTCTTCCGGAGGCATTTGCGGTGGTCCGTGAAGCGGGCAGGCGCACCATGTCCATGCGTCACTTTGATGTTCAGCTCATTGGCGGCATGGTCCTCAACAGCGGCAAAATAGCCGAAATGCGCACCGGTGAAGGCAAGACGCTGGTGGCCACCACTGCGGTATATCTCAACGCGTTGACCCGTCGGGGTGTTCACGTGGTGACCGTTAACGACTACCTTGCCCAGCGTGATGCCTCATGGATGGCAAACGTCTACGAATTCCTGGGACTGAGCGTTGGTGTCATCGTCAGCAACCTCAACACCGAACAGCGCCGTGAAGCGTATGCGGCTGATATCACCTATGGTACCAACAACGAATTTGGGTTTGACTATCTGCGTGACAACATGGCGTTGTCGCCAGATACCAAAGTGCAGCGTGGCCTGAACTTCGCCATTATCGATGAGGTCGACTCCATCCTGATCGACGAGGCCAGAACCCCACTGATTATCTCTGGCCCGACCGACAGTGACAGCGGTTTATACACCGAGGTCAATAAAGTGATTCCGCGGCTGGTTCGCCAGCAAGAAGAAGAGGGCGCTGGCGATTACACCGTTGACGAAAAAGGTAAACAGGTACACCTGACCGAAGAAGGTCATGATCACATAGAGGGCTTACTGCAAGAGCAGGGACTTCTGCAAGAGGGCGAGAGCCTCTATGATCCTGCGCATATCATGCTGATGCACCATCTGAATGCAGCATTACGGGCGCATTCGTTATATCAAAAAGATGTGGCGTATATTGTTCAGGATGGTCAGATTGTGATTGTCGATGAATTTACCGGCCGAACCATGCCAGGCAGACGCTGGTCTGAAGGGCTGCATCAGGCGGTTGAGGCCAAAGAAGGCGTCACTATCCAGCAGGAAAACCAGACGCTGGCGTCAATCACGTTCCAGAATTTTTTCAGACTCTATAACAAGCTGGCCGGTATGACCGGAACGGCTGATACCGAGGCTTTCGAGTTTCAGCAAATCTACAGTCTCGAAGTGGTTGTTATCCCGACACACCGCGATATGGTGCGAAAGGACAAACCCGATCTTGTCTACTTAACCCAACGCGAAAAATTCGATGCAATTATTACTGACATCGAAGATTGCGCCAATCGCGGGCAGCCTGTGCTGGTCGGCACAACGTCTATTGAAACCAGTGAGTATTTGGCGAGCCTGCTGCGTGAAAAACACATAGCGCACGAGGTGCTTAACGCCAAACAGCACGAGAGAGAGGCCTATATCATTGCCAACGCCGGGCGTCCGGCGGCAGTGACTATCGCAACCAACATGGCTGGTCGTGGTACGGATATCGTGCTTGGCGGCAATCTCGAATCTGAAATTGCGGCAACCACCGAAGAGCAGGGCAGTGAGCCTGACGAGGCGCAGCTTGAGTCCATTCGCAGCGAGTGGCAGAAACGTCATGACGGTGTGTTGGCCAGCGGTGGTCTGCACATCATAGGCACCGAGCGCCACGAATCACGGCGCATCGATAACCAGTTGCGCGGCCGTTCGGGTCGTCAGGGTGATGCCGGTTCGAGCCGGTTCTATCTGTCGCTGGAAGACAGCCTGATGCGCATTTTTGCATCCGAGCGAGTCGGCAACATTATGACCAAGCTCGGCATGGAAGAGGGTGAAGCCATTGAACATCCGTGGGTCACCAAAGCCATTGAAAACGCCCAGCGTAAAGTGGAAGGACATAACTTTGATATTCGTAAGCATCTGCTCGAATACGATGACGTTGCCAACGATCAACGTAAGGTTGTGTATGAGCAGCGTAACGAATTCATGGAAGCCGAATCGGTGCTCGATATTCTTAACGAGATGCGTGAAGAAACCATCGAGGCGATGGTGTCCTCGTTTGTACCGCCAGGCTCTGTTGAAGACCTGTGGGACTTACCCGGTCTGGAAGCAGCGTTGAAAGAACGCACCAATGAAAACTTTGATGTGCAGGGCTGGATTGATGCAGAGCCCGATATGCCCGAGGAAGAATTTACAACTCGCATTATTGCCAGACTCGAAGAGTTGCACAACGAGAAAGAAGCGGCGGCCGGTGCCGAGGGTCTTCGGGAGTTTGAAAAATACGTGATGCTCAAAGCGCTCGATGATCACTGGAAAGAGCACTTGGCCGGTATGGATTACCTGCGCCAAAGTGTTGGCCTGCGTGGTTATGCACAGAAAAATCCCAAGCAGGAATACAAGCGCGAGGCCTTCGAGCTCTTTACCCGTATGCTTGGCGAGTTCAAGTCCGATGTTGTCACTGTGCTGAGTAAGGTGCAGGTACAAAATCGTGAGCAAGTCGAAGAGGCACAGGCACAACAACAGCAGCAACAACAGGAACGTCAGCAGACTGAAGTCAGCTACCAGCACAACGAAGCGAATGCGCTGGCAGATGAGTCAGTCGACAATGACCCTGCACGATCAGGCGCACAGGTCGCTTCACGGGTAACCGGTGCAGCTGCGGCCGGTGTAGCGGGCGGGGTAGCAGCCGGGGTAGCGGGCGGTCAGCAGGCGGCAGAACAACCGCAGGAACCGTTCACACGGTCGCAGAAAAAAATGGGTCGTAACGAGCCATGTCATTGTGGTTCAGGTAAAAAATTCAAGCACTGCCACGGTAAACTTTCTTAAGGGGAAAGAACGATATGCCGGTTAATTTGACCGTGCCGGAAACGCTCTTTCCGGTGGCAGGTGTATCACTGGCGGGTATCAGTGCCGGTATCAAAGCGTCAGGCGCAAAAGACTTGGTGTTGATCGGCCTGGCACCCGAGACGGTGTGTGCAGGTGTATTTACGCGTAATGCCTACTGTGCCGCTCCGGTGACCGTTTGTCGTGATCACCTCGCGGCGTCCAAAGGCCAAGTGCGAGCATTATTGGTCAACTCTGGTGGTGCCAACGCAGCGACCGGTTCTGAAGGTGAGCGTAACGCGCGCGAGTGTTGCCAGCGCGTGGCGACCAAGCTTGGTATAGAGCCTCGGCAGGTCATGCCATTTTCAACCGGTGTCATCGGTGAACAACTACCCATGGAGCGAATGCTGTCCGGTATTGACACGGCAAGTGCTGCACTGGCGCATGACAACTGGCGTGATGCAGCCGATGGCATACTCACGACCGATACCTTACCCAAGCTGGTCAGCCGACAAATCATGTTGTCGTCAGGTGTAATCACACTCACCGGAATGGCCAAAGGTTCCGGCATGATCCAACCAAACATGGCCACAATGCTGGCGTATCTGTTCACCGATGCGACCGTCACTTACTCCGATTTACAGCAGTGCCTGAATCAGGCCACGGCGGGTTCATTTAATGCGGTATCGGTCGATGGCGATACCTCAACCAATGATTCCTATTTGTTGTGCGCGACGGGTCAGTCCGATGCTGACCGTATCCAGCCAGGCTCGGCCGACTGGACAATCTTTTGTGACGCGGTGAATTCAATGAGCCTTGAGCTTGCGCATGCCATTATTCGTGACGGCGAGGGTGCTACCAAATTCATTGGCGTGCATGTAGCTGGTGGGCGTAGCGCTGACGAGTGCCGACAAATCGGTTTTACGGTTGCCAACTCTCCGCTGGTTAAAACGGCTTGTTTTGCCAGTGATGCAAACTTGGGGCGTATCATTATGGCAGTTGGCCGTAGTGGTGTTGACGGCCTCGATATCAATGCACTGTCATTGACTATCGGTGATGTGGCTGTGTTGGCAAAAGGTCAACCGGTCAGTACCTACACTGACGAGCAGGGCCAGGCGGTGATGTCGGAGGCCGAGATCGATATGTATATCGATGTGGGGTTGGGCGATCACAATGCCTCCGTCTGGACTTCAGACTTTTCACACGAATACGTTCGTATTAACGCCGAATACCGTAGTTGAATAGCGTCGAAGTTGTCGCCGGCATTATTTTTAGTGAAGACCGGCAGTCTTTATTACTCGGCTTTCGTTCGGCGTCGCAGCATCAGGGTAATCTGTGGGAGTTTCCCGGCGGTAAAGTCGAATCGGGCGAAGCGCAGGAGGCGGCGTTAATCAGAGAGCTTCAGGAAGAGGTGGGCATTCTGGCGACCGACGTCCGGTTCTGGCAAACCATCAGCCACGATTACGGCGATAAGGCGGTGAATCTGCATTTTTATGGTGTCTACGACTTCACCGGCAAGCCGCAATCGCTTGAAAGTCAGTCGGTGACTTGGGTGCCGGTGCCAGAGGTTGGCACGCTTGAATTTCCCGCTGCGAACAAACCAATAGTCGATGCACTGCTGGCTTCCGGCAGTGAATTCAAACCACCCGGGTAGCCGTTGGGTTAACACTGGCACTGACAGCCGCGCCTGCCACGACTACAGTGTCTCAGAGTGCGGTGTCTTGCCGTGTGGTGTCTTGCCGTGTGGTGTCTGGCAGTGTGGTGTCTGGCAGTGCGGCACCTTACAGTAACGTCAGATAGACATTGTGCAGTGCATCAACTTGCGCGTGTAGTGTTTCCAGTGACTGATCGTTGTGAATGACATCGTCTGCAACGGCTAACCGTGCTTCTCTGGACGCCTGACTCTGAATAATTTTTAACGCTTGTTCGCGACTGCTGTCATCGCGAGCCATGACTCGTGTGATTTGTATTTCAACCGGCACATCAATGACCAACACACGATCATAACGATCAACCAGCCCTGCCTCGACCAACAAAGGTACAGCACCGATGACGTAGGGTGATTGTTGCTCAAACGCTTCGCGTGTCAGTTGTTCACTGCGTTGTCGAATGGCCGGGTGCAGAATGGCTTCAACTTTTTCTCTGAGCGTTGCATCGTTAAATATTAAGGTGCGTAGCGCGCTTCGGTCCAGCGAACCATCATTGTTCAGTATGTGGGAGTCAGTTAACGTGACGAGTGACTGTAGTGCAGAGCTGCCGGGTTCGACGACCTCACGCGCTACAAGGTCCGCATCAACCACAACGATGCCATGGTGTTCGAAGCGTCGAGTTGCACTGGATTTGCCGCTGGCAATGCCTCCCGTTAATCCAATAGTCAGTCTGCGATTGCCGGGGTTTGCCATAAAGATGTGCCGCGTCAGTTGATGCCGTAAAGTGCCACCAGTGTATCGCCCCATAGCATGGCTGCCCAGCCCGCCGTCGCGAGATAGGGGCCAAAGGGTATCGGTATGTCTTTGCCGCGTCGTGTGGCTATGATAAGCGCAATACCGACGACCGCGCCAACGACCGATGACAACAGAATAATCACCGGCAGTGCCTGCCAGCCCAGCCACGCACCGAGCGCTGCCAGCAATTTAAAATCGCCGTAGCCCATCCCTTCTTTGCCGGTGACCAGTTTAAATAACCAATAGATCGACCATAGTGACAGATAGCCGAACGCGGCACCAAACAGAGCATCGTTGGTGGTTGCAAAAACGGGTAGTGTGCTGGCAATGAGACCAGCCCACATCAACGGCAATGTAATACTGTCTGGCAGCAGCTGGGTGTCAAAGTCGATCATGGTCAGTGTGATCAGACACCAGGTAATACCTATGCCGGCTACTGCCTGGAGACTTGGTCCAAAATGCAGTGCTACGATGACGGTCAGTAACGCTGTTATAAATTCTATGATCGGGTAACGAACTGAGATACCGGTTTTACAGTGGGCGCATTTCCCTTTTAACAACAGGTAACTGATGATCGGGATATTCTGCCATGCCTTGATCTGAGCATCGCAGGCAGAGCATCGCGACGGCGGGTAAGCCAGATTAAATTTTTCAACGGCAGGTGGCGGTATAGAATCGCCGGGTTCACCAACGGTCAAATCTACAGCCGTGTTGTCAGTTGCTTTGGCTGCGGCCTGTTGTTCCAGGTAGTGTCGACAGCCTTCTTGCCAGTCTCTTTCCATCATCACCGGCAGGCGATAAATGACAACGTTCAGAAAACTACCGACCAGTAAACCTAAAACCCCCGCCACTGTAACGAACAGTGCGGGGGACTGTTGGAATAAATCAATCAATGCCACGTGTATCCTGCGACTGTCCGGGTGGTGAGCCCCGTAATGACGTTAGTTCATAGACGGTGCTCTTGCACAACTAATTTAGGCAGACCGGCTGAGCGACTGGCCTGCCCGATTGTGTGGCCCGTTGTAGGCCTGACAGTTAGCCCGCCAGGTCATGCTATGTTCCAGTTTCCTGGTCTGTTTTTAAGACCTGAGCAGATCAGAACGCATCGCCCATTTTGAAGATTGGCAGATACATACCTACAACCAAACCACCGATGACGACACCGAGGAACGACATAATCATGGGTTCCATCAGGCTGGTCATCGAATCAACCGCGTTATCGACTTCTTCTTCGTAGTAGTCTGCGACTTTCGCGAGCATATCATCGATAGACCCTGACTCTTCACCGATGGCAATCATTTGAACCACCATATTGGAGAAAAGGCCGGAGGATTCAATGGTTGACTGCAGTGTCTGACCCGTGGCGGTGTCGTCACGCATCTGGAGGATGGCTTTGGTGTAGACCGAGTTACCGGCAGTACCTGCCACCGACTCCATGGCTTCAACCAGCGGCACACCGGCGTTGGACATGGTTGATAACGTGCGCGAAAATCGTGCGGTTGCGGCCTTTTGAATGATGTCACCAAACACCGGTAGCTTCAGCGATACCTTGTCGAGTGCTTCAGAGAAAGCGACTGACCGTTTCTTGGCCTGTTTGAACATGTAGACGCCCAAACCGATTGCTGCTACTGCCACATACCACCATTTCTGCATAAACTCTGATGCTGTGACAATCATTTTGGTGAAGGCTGGTAAGTCACCACCCATACCTGCAAACAGTGCTTCAAATTGTGGTACAACAAAGACCAGCAAGATACCGGTGACCACACCGGCAACGACCAGTACCGCGATAGGGTAGGTCATTGCTTTCTTGATTTTTTTCTTGAGTGACTCAGACTTTTCTTTGTAGGTTGCAATTTCACCCAGTAGTGATTCAAGCGTACCAGACTGCTCACCGGCCTCGACGAGGCTACAGAACAGATCGTCAAAGTGCTCTGGGTACTTGCGCAAAGAATTAGTAAAGGTGCTGCCTGATTCAACTTCGGCTTTGAGGCCGAGTATCATTTCGCGCATCTCTTTATTTTCCATCCCGTTCGCAACAATCTCGAAAGACTGTACCATCGGGACACCAGCGCCCATCATGGTTGTCAGCTGACGGGCGAAGATAGCGATGTCGGATGCCGTGACTTTGCCGCTGCCACCGCCTTTACTTTTTTTCTTCTTTTTGACTTTGGTCGGCACAATACCTTGCCGCCGCAGTTTGGCTTTGACCAGACCAGCGTTGGTACTGCTCATAATGCCTTTTTGTTTGGTGCCTTTTGCATCTTTACCTTCCCATTCGAAGGTAACTGTTTCCCTGACCGATGCGTCTGCTGTTGCTGCTTTTGCCATGGGTTTTAATCCTTAGTAACGCGATTTGCTTCTTCAAGTCCGAGTACACCTGACTTGACTTTTTTAAGGGCTGACTCACGCAGATCTGCGATGCCTTCTTTGCTGGCTTGGTCTGCAATGTCGATGGCATTGCCACCATCCATAATGACACGACCAATAGCATCACTGATTTTCATGACCTGGTAGATACCGACCCGTCCCTTGTAACCTGCGTTGCACTTCTGGCAGCCAACCGGCTTGAACAGTTCGATGTCGTCAACATCTTCCTCTTTAAACCCTTCTTCGATCAATACTTCACGGGGCACTTCGTGGGGCGCTTTACAGTTTTCACAGAGTCGTCGACCGAGCCGCTGCGCGATGATCAACGTGACCGCTGTGGCAATATTAAAGGCCGGTACGCCCATATTGATTAAACGGGATAGCGTCTGCGGTGCATCGTTGGTGTGCAGTGTTGACAGCACCAAGTGACCGGTTTGTGCCGCTTTGATAGCAATGCTGGCAGTTTCAAGATCACGAATCTCACCGACCATGATGATGTCCGGATCCTGACGCAAGAATGATTTCAGCGCTTCTGCAAACGTTAGTCCGGCTTTGGGATTGACGTTGACCTGGTTAATACCGGTCAGGTTAATTTCAGCCGGGTCTTCCGCGGTAGATATATTGGTGTCTTCTTTGTTCAGGATGTTCAGGCCGGTATACAGCGAGACTGTCTTACCACTACCGGTGGGGCCTGTGACCAGAATCATGCCGTAGGGGTTGGCAAGCGCCTCCATATACAGTGCTTTTTGATCAGCCTCATATCCCAGTGCATCAATACCGAGTTGCGCAGAACTTGGATCAAGAATACGTAATACTGTTTTTTCACCAAAAAGTGTTGGGCACGTATTGACACGAAAATCAATGGCACGGGTTTTACTGATTTTGAGTTTGATACGTCCATCTTGCGGAACACGTTTTTCGGAGATGTCCATGCGAGACATAACTTTGATACGGGCAGTGATCTTGTTCGCTGTGTTAAGCGGTGGGTTAACCACTTCTTCGAGAATGCCGTCAACACGGAATCGCACCCTGAATTTTTTCTCATAGGGTTCTATGTGAATATCGGATGCACCACGCTTGATGGCATCGAGCAACACTTTATTCACAAACCGGACTATCGGCGTCTCATCAATTTCAGAACCCTCAACATCATCCTGTAGCTGAGTATCGTCCTCGACATCCAGGTCGAAGCTGTCGTCCAGACCTTCGTTCAGATCATCTTCCTGGTCCATGACTTTTGCGCGAAGCTCACGCAATTTGTCGTCAGGAACCAATACCGCTTCAACCGAGAGACCCGAGGTGAATTTGTACTTATCGAGAACTTCGGTTTGAGTGGGGTCAGAGATTGCGATGAACAGGCGTGAACCACGAGCGGCGATGGGCACTGCCACATACTGTTTGAGTAGCTTGTCGTTCAGGTGCTTTGAGGGCAGAGCTGCGCGGTCGACAGTGCTGACATCGAACACGGGGTAACCGAACTCGTGTCCAATATGGTTCGCAATCTTATCAGCAGGTACGTTATTGTGGAGGATGACGTAACTCAGAAACGAAGTTTTCTCTTTCGCAGCGGCTGCAGTGGCTGCCTCTGCCTGGTCTTCCGTGAGATATTCGAGCGTGACAAGCTGTCGTGCCAGTCCTGATAGCGCCTTGCTGGTAGTGGTCATAATTCGGAAGTCCGCGGTCTATGAGGAATCAGAATGTAAGGTTTCATGAGACCGTTATCGGCGTTTGTCGCAAACACTTGATCTGGTCCGCAGACATAAATGATGGATTACGCGAAATGATCGTGTGATCACAGAATAAATCCATGAGGTGAGATGCCGTCTGTAAATGATTGGTTCAGGCATAAAAAAAGGGCATACAGTAAACTGTATGCCCTTTGGTATCGTCACTAAGTCCCCAGAGATATTTTATGAGGAGTCCGTGTGATATCCTGGTTTACAAATTTAGCAAAGAGCTGCTGGCAGGCAGGTGCTGTTAGCTGTATCCATTTCCCATAAGATACCACCATCGCCTTGGATGTTTGCAGACAAGATGTAGTTAGCGCCGTCTACCTCAGCGTTGCCGGTAGCGGTAATTACGCCAGCAGCCATGGTAACTGAAGCAAGCTTACCCTGTGCACCTCGGTTTGCAGGGATGCCGTGTGAACCGGCGTTAAGTTCTGCTGCAGTTGCTGCACGACCCGTTTGGTAAGCGATTTCAGCTGGTGCTTTGTAAGAAGTGGTCGCCAGCACTACTTCAGAGAACTTAGCACGCTTGGTGTAAGTCTGGTACTGAGGTACCGCAACAGCTGCGAGAATACCGATAATCGCGATAACGATCATCAGTTCGATTAATGTAAAACCTTTTTGCATTTTAACCATGGTTGTTTAACTCCAAGAGTAGGTGACAGGCAAA
>CALDUO010000117.1 GCA_937923745.1 uncultured Granulosicoccaceae bacterium | reverse complement strand
ACCGTTTTTTATCGGCACTGACACCACCGGTGCGGATGTTCCCGAGAATTTTCTGATACCTCTGTTGGGTAGTGTTGCAGCGGGGATGCCTATCGAGGCTATCCCGGATGAAACTCATCTGGACCTCGCTGCATTTTTTATCGGACCCGACAAATATGCGCTGAGAGTCACCGGTGACTCCATGATAGACGCTGGCATCATGGACGGCGATACCGTCATTTTAAGAAATCAAAGTAAAGCCCGAAGTGGCGAAATTGTGGTCGCGCTCATCGATGGTCAAGAGGCCACACTGAAACGTCTTGGCACCTATACCAGCGATATTGTAGAGCTAATTCCTGAGAACAGTGCCATGAGTCCAATGCGTTATTCCCCGGCTCGGGTGGCTATTCAGGGGGTTTTGATAGGCCAACTTCGCTCTTACTAACCCCCATAGCCCGTCTCAACACTGATCCTGCGTCCCGATACTGCGTTGGAGCTCGTTCTGCGCTGCTCATTTACTGATGTAAACTGCGCTGCTCGAACGAGCTCCGCCTTGCCTCAGAACACAGGCTCAATGTTGAGATGGACTCTGGAGCCCGTCTCCTGATCGATCCTATGCACTGATGCGGCGTTGGAGCTCGTTCTGGGTGTCTCTTCTACTGATGTAAACAGCAAAGCTCGGACGAGCTCCGCCTTGCCAAAGGCGCAACAAGGGCACATAAGCTCGAGTCATGAGATGGACTCTTGAGCCTGTCTCAACACTGATCCTGCGTCCCGATACTGCGTTGGAGCTTTTCTTGGGTGGCTCACTCTGACACGTCGGCTATGCACTCGGGACCTTCATTTCCTGCTTTATTGACGTACGGGTTTACTTCTCTGAATCCAAGGGTGTTATCACCGGCTGGCGTCATGAGAGTGCCTAGAGTTTGCGGGTCGTCATCTTCGAGCCATGTCTTGACGTCCTCTGGCTTTATAACTACCGGCATACGATGATGAATGGCTGACAACGCGTGATTGGCTGCTACGGTTAAAATAGCCATATCCATTTTGATATCACTGGTTTTTTGATAAATACCACCGAGGAAAAAACCCGGTTGGTCTTGTGCATGAATAAAGTAGGGCACCGCCTTACCGTTTTCGCGTTGCCACTCGTAATAACCGGTGACCGGGACACACACTCTTTGGTGTTTGATGAGATTCTTGAAGGATGGCTTTTCAAACACGGTCTCCGCGCGTGCGTTGATCAGTGGTTTGGAAAACTGTCCAGGTCTTGCCCAGACGGGGATGAGCCCCCAATGACAGGGATGTGTCTGCAGATCTGTTGTGTTTTCTGTTGATCGGGTGACGCAATGCACGGAAGCGGACGGGGCCAAATTGTACCTCGCCTCGAAGTTTGGCCAGAGCGGCAAACCGAGATAGTCCATGAGCCATTGCACGCCTTCATTGTCACTTACGTTCATTCGACCGCACATGAGATGAACCTCCGGTGGACTCGTTCGCTTGTTAACGTCGCGTTGTGTAGCGTGACTCGGATCAGACGTCGTCACGTGTTAACCTGATGGCGATTTTACCTGCTACCAATACCGTCTTTTAACACACACGTCATGAATCCACAAAAACGCGAGATCATTTTTGCTCGATTCAAAGCGGCAAACCCGGAGCCGCGCACCGAATTACAGTACACCTCGCCATTCGAGTTGCTGATTGCGGTCATGCTATCCGCCCAGGCCACTGACATTAGCGTGAATATCGCCACAGCAAAGCTGTTTCCGGTTGCCAATACACCGCAGGCGCTATTGAAGTTGGGCGAAAAGAGGGTCAAGGGATATATCAAAACCATTGGGCTATTTAACGCCAAAGCCGCAAACGTGATCAAAACCTGTCAACTGCTGGTCGATGAGCATAACGGGGACGTGCCGGAATCTCGCGAGGCGCTGGAGCGCCTGCCGGGGGTTGGTCGAAAAACGGCGAATGTGGTGCTCAATACCGCCTTTGGTCACCCCACCATGGCAGTTGATACGCACATCTACCGGGTCTCCAACCGTACCGGTATTGCAAAAGGCAAAACGGTGCTCGATGTCGAAAAAAAACTACTGCGACACGTACCCAAACCGTATCTGGTCGATGCGCATCATTGGCTGATTTTGCATGGTCGGTATGTGTGTAAAGCACGGAAGCCGGTGTGCTCCGGTTGTTTAATTCGTGATTTATGTGACTTCAAAGACAAAACGCCCGACTCAGTCTGATCGGCATTGGTTTTGGAGGCAGGCTGCCGCGGTGTATCTCTCCGTTGTGAAGCGCTGTTTGACGTTGAACCTGGCGCAGATTACAGTGGTGTATGACTGAGAAAAATCGCCACGAATCTGACCTTGAAGCCCGTTTTGTTGAACTGCTGAAATCGGTTGCTGTGCTGGTCGTCGATGATGAGCCTGGCATGCGCAATTTTCTCCAACGTGCGTTGACCGATCATTGTGCTCTGGTTGAATCCGCCGATAGTGCGGAGAGTGCCGAGGCCTTAAGGTTGCGTTATCACTTCGATATTCTGCTTGTCGACATTCGGTTGCCGGGACTGTCGGGTCTCGAATGGGTGAGTCAGCTGCGCGACAGCGGCATTCGTACACATGTTATTTACATGACCGCCTATGCCGATCTTGATATGGCCATAACCGCAATCAGAAACGGCGCTGATGATTTTATTTTAAAGCCTTTTCGTACCGAACAGATCATGACGGCCTTACGCCAATCACTCAATCGCCATCAAATGCAACGCGAGAACTCGCTGCTACGGTTGCAGTTGGAACACATGCAGTCTGATCGCGGGGTTATTGGTGAAACACCTGCGATAAAACAAACCCTTGAACTGGCACAACGGGTAGCGCCCACTGGCTCAACTGTGCTGATTCAGGGAGAGACCGGTACCGGCAAAGAATTAATTGCGCGGGCAACACACAACATGAGTCGACGCGAAGGTCCGTTTGTGGCGCTCAATTGCGGCACGATTCAACCCGATCTGTTTGAGAGCGAGTTGTTTGGTCATACACGCGGTGCATTTACCGGGGCGCATCAGGCACGTGATGGCTTGTTTCAGTTCAGTAAAAACGGCACTTTGTTTCTTGATGAAATAGGTGAGCTGCCGCTGTCAATGCAAACCAAACTGCTACGGGTACTCGAGGATCACTGTGTCCGTCCGGTCGGGTCTGAGCGCGAGGTGCCGGTTAACGTGCGGGTTATTGCTGCCACCAATCGTGATCTCGCCGAGCAGGTGGAGGCAGGTCATTTCAGACGTGACCTGTATTACCGGCTGAATGTGTTGCCAATTCATGTGCCGCCATTACGCGAGCGGGCTGATGATATCCCGTTGCTGTGTCAGTACTTCTCGCAAACCTTGTCTGCAGAGCTTCGGTTATCTGTTGTCGAACTGCATCATGCCGATATTAAACGGTTACAACACTATCACTGGCCGGGCAATGTACGTGAGCTGAAAAACGTTATCGAGCGAACCCTGTTAATGGGCCAGTTGCCGGCAGACAGTCTTGGCGCAGAAGCACCCTCACATGCCGTGCAGATTGCGCCCGGGTTTCCGTTAGACTGGCGTGCAGATCAGGTCGAGCGTGCTCATTTTGAAGCCGTGCTGCATGACTGCAGAAACAACAAGTCAGAGGCGGCCAGGCGTCTCGGGGTGTCGCGAAAAACACTTGAGCGAAAACAAAATCAATGGCGTCAGGAGACGGTTAGCACCGGTGCCTGATAGAGCGCCAGTACAACGCCTGTGGCTGCGGTGTCATAACGCAGCGCAGCGATTGTGGCTGGCTGTACAGTCGAACGTGCGCTACAAGCTATTGATACTGGTGCTGGTGCCTTTGTTGTTGCTCGCGCCTACACTGCTTGCACTATCCGCTCACTGGAGCTGGAACTACACCTACAAACAGCTTTTCTTTAAGGTCAACACAGACCTCTCTGTCGCGCACGATATCTTCCAGCGCATTCAAACCGATCAGCAACAAACACTTCGCTCGGTAGCAGGCTCTTATGAATTTCGGGATGCGTTTGATGCGCAGAACATTCAATCGTTGACCACTCGGTTGCAAACGCTGCTCGCACAACATCAGTTTGCTTTCCTGAATTTATTGTCGGCCGATGTCAGCCAACGACTCGAACCCACTGGCTGGGAACCATGGTCCACCAAGCAGTCAAGGTTGGTCGCCAGTGCGTTGAACAGCGGTGACGCTGTCGTTGGCATCGAGATCTATAACGCCGATGAATTCGCCCGTGAAAATCCGGTGTTGGCAAGCCAGATAAAACTACAGCTTGTTGCAACACCGCGCGCGGAACCCACGGCATCGACGACCGAAGATCGCGCCATGTTAATTCGTGTGCTGCAACCTATCGTTGACCGTCAGCGACAGGTCGCTGGCTGGTTGGAGGGGGCGGTGCTGATGAACCGCAACTTTGCGTTGGTGGATGAAATTCGTGACCTCGTTTACGGTGAAGGAAATTTAGCACCGGGCAGTCTCGGCACTGTCACTGTGTTTTTGGATGACGTGCGGGTGAGTACCAACGTGCCTGATGGACAACAGGAGCGCGCGCTCGGTACACGTGTGTCGGCGGAGGTGCGCCAATCGGTGTTGGTCAGTCGCGAGATTTGGGTCAATCGGGCATTTGTTGTTAATGACTGGTACATCTCGGCGTACGAACCGATTATCGATTTTGACGGGCGAAGTGTTGGCATGTTGTACGCCGGATTTCTCGAGACGCCTTTGCGTAATGAAATGTATCGTGCGCTGGCGTCACTGGCGCTGGTGTTGTTAATCGGTACGGTCATCGCCGCGCTTGTCGCTATTCGTGGCGCTCAGTCTATTTTTAAACCCATTGAATCGATCGCCACGGTGATTCGCGCAACACGTTCGGGTCTGACGCGACAGCGCATCGGCAGTATCGAATCACAGGATGAAATCGGCGTGCTGGCGACCCAGTTTGATCAGATGCTCGATACGCTCGGTGAGCACCAGGAGAGCATCGAGCGCGCCGCGGCCGAGCTTGAAATCAAGGTGCAGGCGCGTACCTCAGAGCTCTCCATAAAAAATACCCGTCTGCAGGAGACCATTACGCTACTGCGTGAAACCCGCAGGCAACTGGCCACCGCTGAAAAACTTGCCGCACTGGGTGAACTGACGGCAGGAGTTGCCCATGAAATCAATAATCCAATTGCCGTGATTTTGGGCAATATGGATATCCTGATCAGTGAAATTGGCGACGGCCGCGATCGCGTGGAAACTGAAATCGATCTGATCATCGAGCAGGTTTACCGTATCCGCTCCATTGTAGACAGACTATTGCAGTATTCACGGCCGTCGAGTTATGCCGGTTACGTCAGCGATGTGGATGTCGCGGAGTTGCTGGCGGACACCCACGAACTGGTGCGCCATGAACTCGATCGTAAACAGATAACCGTGTCGCTGGATGTCGGCACTGTGGCTTCGGTTCGTATCAACCGACAGGAATTACAACAGGTGTTGGTGAACCTGTTGCTCAATGCCGCCCATGCGGTGCAGGATCACGGGACCATCACCGTGGCGGTCAGTCACTGGCACAAGCTCGGGGTAGAAATTTCGGTGCGGGACAATGGTATCGGCATACCGGCATCGGTGTTGCACCGCGTTTTTGATCCTTTCTACACGTTTCAAAAAGAGCAGGGCACCGGTTTGGGGTTGTCTGTCAGTTATGGCATCGTCCGGCGCTATGGTGGTTTTATCAAGGTGACATCGGTCGAAAACGAGTACACAGAATTCACAGTGCAGGTGCGTTTTGAACCCTTGTATGAGGACGACACCGAAGCGCTGGTCGGAGGCGAGGCGAGACCTCGCGGGTATGCAACCACGTTGTAATGAAGTGATCACTGATTCCGTTGGCTATCTGTTGGCCAGGGTTGTTATTATCCTGCCCTAACCACATCAAACGGAACAGGGTCTTGGCAAGCCCATCGGCACAAACTGATCTTGAAAGACTCGTCCGGGCGTATGGCGTACTTGCCGGAACCTGCGATGCAGAACGTGTCATTGTTGGCCCCGTCTCCCGTGCATGGATTGCCACCGAGGTCGAGCACGCCATACCGCTCAACGAACTCCCGGCCGAACTCCTGTCGACACGTCGCGGTCACGACATCATCGCGCACGAGCTGTACCCCGGTCAGGATATCGACCCGCAATCCATCGATATTGCCAGCCTCGATCAAACCATCAATACGTCCGATTGCGTGATCAACAGCAATCGTATTCCGAAACTCGAGCCAAAGATCAACAGTGCGGTGCTGACCGCCAACATCCTGTTGGGCGTCAGGCTGTACGGTCGTCACGGTAAGGGTTCGCCGGACATTTCCAACGACCTTATTGTTGCCGCGATGTTGCAGGACGCACTGGAGAAACCCTATGTTTTCAGCGCGCTGTCATCCGGTGATTACGAGCTGGTCGATCGGGAGTATCTGACGACGTGGTTCGGCCCCAAGGTCGCGGCATTGTGTTACCAGATACGGGAGGCCCTGACTCGCTTTACGCACAGCGTTGCTGCTGGCAAACCGTTTGACACAGACGTAGTACCGTCCAGAATTCACACCGTGATCGCTGCAATTTGTGCCAGCCGCCTTCGGCTCACTGCACGTGCTGCAGGCGATTCAGTGATCAGTTTTTTGCCCAATCAGCGTCACGACGAGTTGGCTGCGGCCGGGGTTGATGTCTCATCTCCATTTCCCGAGCTGCCGTTCCTGTTGCGCGATTTCGAGCAGGCAACAGCGGCGTTTAAGTTGCCTCATATTGATCACTATGCCTTGCGTGAGCCGCTTGAAAATACCTTGCTGATTGCAGTGCAAGATGTCCTTGAGGATCACACCAAACGAGACCGGTTGTCGGGCAGGCGTGGCAAAGCTGTACATGAGGTACACATCAATTTGCCGGTCATGGAGTACTTTGTCGCGGCCGAGTCGCCCAACAGCATCGAAACCATTCATCTTGCGTCGCTCGAGATGATGCGCTCACTCGACAAGGGGCGGCGCAAATCGCTGAGCACTATGACCGGACATGCCTTTCGAATCAGTGCGTTGGCCGAACGGGTGCTGGGTCACTCGCTGGAGCCAATGGTGATAACACTCGCGCTGCTACATGACGTCGTCGAGGATGGCGCGATGAGCGTTACCGGCTATGGTCAGTCGCTTCGCAAAATTATGTTTCGGTTTGGCGCGCCAATGGCTGCCATGGTGTCAGAGCTCACTGACTCTACCGTGGCGTCTGCCGGTGAACAAAAAGCACAGAAGACGCTTGAGCATCCGTATCTTTTGTCGCCTGAACATCAGTACAACGTCAATCGTTTTACACAGATGAAGGTGACCGCGTCTGAATCGAGCCAACCCTACACACTGACCGGTATTGTGGTGAAACTGCTCGATACCGTGGTCTCGCTGGAGGAGGGTATTCGCGATCCGGAACTCATGACCAGTTGGTGGCGGCACAGTGGTGCCCGTATTTACTGGGCGGAAAATCAGCGGGGAAAGATCATACATCCCCTGATTGAACGACTGGTGCAGGAGTTGACCTTCAGCCAGCATGATCCTGAGTACGCCCGCCGCCCGCACCGTATTAATCGGGGGCGACTAAAAGCCGGTAAGGCGCTGCTCGAAATGACCCTGAGTTATCTTGACCTGTATGCTGTGCAGAATCTCGGTATCCTCTGCGATGAATATGGGTTGGACGCCACCGAACGCGAACGTGTTATCAGAGTATTTTTCGATTCCAACGCCGATGCCGCTGTATTCAGGGACACGATTGTTCATGGCTTGTTCACCGAAGAGCGCTTACAGATCAGCATTCAATCAGGTCGTGTGCCATCGCGTGCTTACGTGACGCTGTATAAAAAACAATGTCTGCCAACAGACAGTGTAAAACCCTCCACCTTTATGGCTTATCGCCAGCATGCGTTACGACGTCAGGCTATTCGTGTTGAACTCGGTTTCGATACACCGTCCAAAATCAGCGCCCAACTGTTAAAGCAGCAGCAGGTGCTGACCATGTACGATCAGAAAATGGCCAACTCCGAATTGAGACTGCCGCTCCCACAAGCACAGCTCGCGTAAGTGGCTACAACGGGACTGCAAGTCCTGCCTGTCGCGCTTGTCATTGGTTGTTAAATCCTCGACGGTTTCCGTGGCCCTAAACCCGTCACCGTTCTTTCTGTTTTCTCTGTGTGCCCGTTCGCTGTGAGTGGTATCCGTATTCTCCCTTACGCCTGTCACTGTTCTTGGGACTGTTCTTGTGACTGTTCTTGTGACTGGTGGGTTGATTGGTCGTTTGATCCGGTGAGCACTGTAATACGGTGCGGAAAATCAACCACGCTGGCGTCGCTCAATTTCTGTTGTAAGACGCCAGCTCGACCGCCGAATAACGCACTGGCTCCCTGACCGGCGCTTGTTTCATGTGGCTATAATAGGCATAATGAAACAGCACTTTGGCGTCACGAATATTATGAAATTCCCCGCATTCGGTCAGCTCCACTTGCCTGTCAGGTTGGCCGTGAATAACGTAGTGCCAAAACGCAATCGCCTGTCCGGGTCTTTCTTCAACGGATAGAACGTCATTGCCTGAACTACCACTTTCCGCCTGGCAGCTAGAGTTCGCCTATACCTGCGCCATTTTGTTCTCCGCGTACCTCGTGCGAGGCATGGCGGGTTTTGGGTCGGGTCTTATTGCCATACCGTTGCTGACTCTGTTGCACCCGGTCCAGGTGGTGGTGCCGCTGGTGGTGGTGCTCGACTACCTTGGCTCTGCGTCGCAGGGTATACGTTTGCGCCATGCCACCAACTGGCGTGAGCTCATGCCGCTCGCTCCGTTTACGCTGGCCGGTGTGCTGGTAGCCCTGTTTTTGTTCAAGTCTATTGACCCTGCGTTACTCACAGCAGCGCTCGGGTATTTCATCATCGTGTTTGCGATATACCAGTTGTTGCCTGCCTCGCAGCGAACCGGGTCACGCATCTGGGCATTACCTACCGGATTTTTGGGTGGTTTAATCGGCACACTGTTCGGTACCGGAGGCGCGTTTTACATGATATACCTGCGCCTGCGGAATCTCGATCAAGTGCCAACGCTTGCGTCATTTGCGACGTGGTTTATCGTTGACGGCACCATTCGAATTATCGGCTTTGTGGCTATTGGTCTGCTCACATTTGCATTGCTGCCTACATTGTTGATGTGGATTCCGGCGGCATTGCTTGGCCTACTGTTGGGCGGCAAAGTCCACACTGGGCTAAGTAAGGGTCAATTCAGGTTATTCATTAGTCTCTTGCTGATCTTTAGTGGTTACAAACTCATCAACTTGGAGTAGTTATGTCTGCAACAGAAGTGAACAGTCATGTTGTAAAGGGCAGTGCCATACCGCAATTTCTTGAGAGTCATTTACGGTTCTGGAAAGCACCGTCGCTGGCCGATATTCGTGTTGATTTTCCCGATGCGTGTGTCGATGAACTTGATCGCTGGGTCGCTGCCGGTAAACCGGCCTCGCAGGAGGGTGTTACCGCCTGTCGTTCGTTGGCCAATGCCATTCAGTTGTCCCTCGACACATCACCCGGACTGGTCTTGCTTGATCGTGTACCGGTTGAGCGTTACAGCAGTGAAGATTCAGTGGCTATCTCCGGCTTGCTGGCTGGAATGATCGCGCCGTTAATGGGTCAGGACATCCGCGACACAAAACTCTATAGCGTGATTGATGCCGGTCACACGGACACCTCACTGGTACGGAAATCAAAAACGAACGAAGCACAGCCGTACCACACCGATGGCGGCTGGTTTCAGCCTCCCGCGCAGTATATTGGTTTATTTTGTGTGCAGGCAGCAGAACAGGGTGGATTAAGTCAGGCCACAAGTCTTGCGCTAGCCTACCAAACACTGCAACAGCAGTGTGACCCACAAATTCTCGACGCGCTGACCGTTGAAATGCCATGGAACAGACAGAAAGAACATTTACCACACGAGCCAGCATGGTTAATGAACCCAACGTTTGCCGTTGATGAAAACCGGTTTGTCGGCAGATTTTATAAAAGCTATGTGACGTCGGGAGCCAAGCTTGCCGGTGTTACGCTCAGTGACGATCAGTTGTCAGCGCTGGAGACACTGGACCAGTGTATCAGTGCACAGACAGCGCTCGAGTTTATGTTGGAGCCCGGTCAGTTTCAGCTGGTGAACAACTGGACAGTCGTGCATGCAAGAGGTGCGTTTGAAGACGACACAACATCACAAAAAGTGCGTCATTTGGTCAGAGTCTGGATGACGCGCGAGAAGCAGACGAGTTAACTTTATGCTGTACAGGCTGAGACCCCACAGGCTGAGACCCCGGAGCTCAGCCTGTACGGGCGAGTGTTTCTGTTGTTGCATTTAATGTCATCGCTGCAGAGGCCGCCAGTGCCTCATCGACAGGCAGGGGCTTGGCAATAAAGTATCCTTGGGCGTAGTCAACGCCAATATCACGCAGCACCTGAATAGCGTCGTCTGACTCCACGAATTCAGCAACGGTTTGAATGTCCATGGATTTACCGATGTGGTGAATGGCCCTGACCATTTCCTGATCGACCGGATCCTTGTCGATATTCTTCACAAACTGTCCATCAATTTTAACCACATTGACCGGTAGGTTTTTGAGGTACCCAAACGAGCTCAGTCCTGATCCGAAATCATCAAGGGCGACTTTGGCACCCAGACAACGAATGCCCTCTATGAGCTCCACCGCGACGGAAAAATGTGATATCGCAGCTGTTTCGGTTAACTCAAACCAAATATTGGCAGGGTCTACACCATGCTCTTCAAACTTTTCTGTCAGAAAAGGCAGCAACGTTGGGTCGGCTGCGGATTGTCCCGACAGGTTAATGGAAAATACGGTATCTTCGTTGATGGTATGACGTAAGCCAGCGACTGTCTTGAGCGCGGTTTCGATGACCCAACGGTCAAGCTCACGCATCAGATCATACCGCTCCGCAGCCTGAATAAACTGGTGGGGTCCCACTTCGGTGCCATCGGGTTCAATCAGTCTGATCAGAAACTCATAGTGATCGATGTGATACCCCGATTGCTCGGGTGATAAAGACGCGATGGCCTGCGCATAGAGACAGAAGTAATTGTTGACCAGTGCGTCCTGCAGTTTTGGCAGCCAGTTCATCTCTTTATAACGAGCCGCCATTTTCTCGTCTTTTTCCGAGTATACGTGCAGTGCGTTCCTACCGCTGTCTTTCGACGAATAACAGGCGATATCCGCTGCCGACAGAATTTCACTGATGTCATTAAAGTCCTTGGATATCTGCACGAGACCGATACTGGCGCGGACAGGGAAGGCCTTGTTGTCAAAGTGGAATGTGTAGTTCTGGAAAAACTGATGAAAACGCTGGGCAATTTTCAGGGCCTGCTGCGGGTCGACATCTTTGATAATCAAACCAAACTCATCACCGCCGAGCCGGGACAGTACATCCGTGGAGCGGATAATCTGATTCAGATTGTCGGTCAGTTCTTTGAGCAGTTTGTCTCCTGCGGAGTGACCACAGGTATCATTCACAATTTTGAACTGATCAAGGTCCATGTAACACAACGCATGCTCGTGGCTTTGTCGTCTGTCCGCTTCGAGCAACAGTGTCAGTTCTTTCTCGAAATAGTATCGGTTGGTACAGTTGGTTAGCGTATCGTGCGTGGCTTGATATTCAAGCTCTTGGGTCAGGCGACGCTCTTTACTGACGTCGCGTAACACCATGATGTAACCGGCTACATAGCCGTTGCTACCCTGGAGTCTCGATAATGTAATTTTTAGCGTTTGCGTGATGCCGCCCTGATTCACAAACAATGCATCGTATTCGTGCTTACCATTGGGTGCGATATCCAACAGTGCCTGTTTGACATCAAACGGTGACTCGGGGTCTTCCGGTGTGGAGAGCATTACA
This sequence comes from uncultured Granulosicoccaceae bacterium, assembly GCA_937923745.1. Lineage (GTDB taxonomy): Bacteria > Pseudomonadota > Gammaproteobacteria > Granulosicoccales > Granulosicoccaceae > CALDUO01. The sequence goes on along the minus strand of CALDUO010000117.1, from coordinate 34,997 downwards.
AGGTCGGTCACACGCTTGTCTATTGCTTGCTCGCGCGTGACAGACAACAATGCCATAGCGGCCGGATTCAAGTGAGTTATGCCGAGTGTGCCATTAATCGACAACACGGAATCTGTAATCGAATTCAGCGTTTTTTCGGCCTTGAGTCTTTCTTTGTAGAGCGTTTTCAGATGCGTGTGTTTGTCTCTGACTGCTTGGCGTCTGTTGTGTGCGAGCGTCAGTATTAACAGTACAAACAGGTTCGCCATCAAAATGATGAGTATTGTGACCAATATTTCCTTCAGCGAAATGCCAGGTTTATGGGTCATTTTAAGTTTGAGCTTGTCGCCACCGACTGCCCAGCTGTATTGGCTGGTTTGTTCCGGAAAGTACCGATTAAAAAATATACGCTCACCTTTTCCGCTCTGTTGGTGAAACAGTGTTGTCTCGCCCTCAGCATGAGTAATGGAGACAGACACCGCTTTACTGTCGAGTAGTGGGATATTCGGTAACATCTGGGCGACATCCATCGAGACCCAGTAAGCGCCGTAGAGCTGTTCGAGCTTTTCCCGGTCTGATGTAGATGGCTGCATGCCGTAGTAGGCCGACTTAACTGCTATCAGCGAACCCTCTATTGGCCAACCATCCGGCACAGAGATAAGCTGGGCGGTTTGCTCGGTGAGAGTCTCGCGGCTGACAGGGCTGTTTTTGAGGCCACGCATGTCGATACCCAAAATACGCGCGTTAAGTGGCGTCATGGGTTCGATAAAACTCACGGGTAAGTAGTAGTCCCGTGTAATGCCGGAGACAGGTTCCCCATTGGCTGCAAGTGTTTTGACCTCGAAGTTATATAACCCTCTCTCGGACATCGTGGTGTTGAAATAGTCCAACTCTTCATGTCGGATATATTCAAACATGCCGACTCCCTTTAGATAGGGCCGGTCGCTTCTGAGCTGTTCGGCGAAGGCGTTCATTTCGGTGTTATGAACATCACTCGCAGCATAGTGCCAGCCAGTCAGTGAAGACAGCACGGTTTTTATTTCGCCAACATGGGATCCCATCTGCTGTGTAAAGTCATCGAAACTTTCCCTGAACAACTCGTTTTGGGTTTCAAGTGTCGTACGATAGCTTGTGAACACGACAGCCCAGCTTACGATCAGCGTTAATACACAAATCCCCGCCCACTCGCGGACTGAGTACGTATGCCCTGCGTCACTCACTGGCGTCACTCACTGGCATATTGGTTAATTTTCTTGGCTTTTCGTTTAAGGTCAGGGGCAAGCATGATATTGCCACTGTCTGCCATCTCGCTGTTCAGCCAGAGATCCCATTGTCGGTTCGTGACCAGTGGAATGTTTTCGGCGTCAACGCCATTCAGAATGGCAATAGCGCTTTGCGCCGCCCATTCACCATGTTCCTCAGGTATTTTGGTGTAACCGAGCACGGTGTAGTCCATCATCCACTTGTGATTGGTCAGTGTTGGTACCGAGGTATGTGCCAGTGTCCAGGCCTTTGCCGCCTCTTTATTCCAGTCGACAATACCGGAGCTGCTGCCCATGATGACAAAGTCATACTCCTGGCTCTGAACAAACTGTGTTTTCCAGTCGCTGAAACTTTCAGTGAAACGCGCTTGAAGTGTGATGCCGAGTTTTAATGCGCCACTGGCGATACGATCAAAATTTTTGTGTTCTGTCAGTGTGTCCGCACCAAGGTAGATCGCGTTAAAACCACCATCCGAGAGTTTTGAAGCTTGAACCAACATGGGTTCAATCGGGGCAACCTCGACAATGCCTGTCATGTTTTTTAACGGAAAACCATATTCTTCCACGGTCCAGTTGATGCCGGAAAACACAACGGGTATTGAGCCATCGCTCATGTGTGGCAGTATCAGGTATTTGGCGGCATTGTCATCAGAGAAAATAACGACATCCGGTTGATGATTTTTGATGACGTTATAGGCAGCTTTGCCAGCGATAACTTTTTCGTACAGTTTCTTTTTGCGTTTGGTGTTCATATCGAACTGAACCACATTGCAATGATAGGGGAGCTTGCTCTTGAGTCCGTGCTCTAAACCATCAGACCACTGGTAACCTTTGTGGTATGAAGAGATATAGACACACACGCGATCTTCAGCGAACGCAGCTGTCGTGATGCCGATGACACCAGCCAAGGCAAAGACTGATGCACACCGCCGGGCGATTTGAACAAGCCCGTCTCGAAGGCCCTTATGTCGATAGTTCATGACACTCTCTCGTAGCGACGCAGCATGATGTATTAAAGTTGAGTAGAACGTCCTGCCACTGAACCGCGCTTCTACACGCGGCCGCAGTCAAGTCAGGATGTCTCAGGCTATTGCCGGCTGTGGTGTTACATTTACTGGCGATGGCAATATGTGTTGTGCTAGAGGGTTTATCGTCAAAGAGGGAGAATCTATAAGCGATATATTGCCCGGTTAGGCTTTGGAGCTCGGGTGTTACTCAATAGTGAGGAGTGTTGGTGCCGTGTGCAGTGTATATCCGCCAAGTTCATCACAGTCTTGGCGTGTCAGCTCGCCGCTAAAGCTGCCGAGGAAGTGCTGCATAATTGCGCGAAAGTACGTGCGCTTGTGCATCACAAGGTCCAGGGCGACGTCATTGAGTGGCAGAAAGTGCAGATTGTATTCCCTGGCGCTACTGTACGCACCACAGGTAATGTCTGCCAGTCCGCGGCTGACCGCCGATACTGCACTGCGTTCACTGTCGGCTGCAACAGTGCGCACCAGCTGATCCAGTGAAACATGACGCGCCGCACACTCGTCTTGCAGTAGACGTGTGCTGCCTGCGGTGTCGACCCGCAGGGACCAGCGGATTCGTGGGTCAGTCAATAAATCATCTACCTGTTGGCCGGGCAGGTGCGCCCGAGGAGACAGAATGAGCCCTTGTGAGCGCTGAATTTGCCGTAATAATACCCAGTGACGATGATTGCGGTAGCTGCGCAGCAGCCCAAGGTGGCGCACAGCGTTGGCCTGAGTTGCACCCCAATGAATAAAACAGGCATCGACACGACCGGTTTCCAGCATCTTGAGCCCATGCCTGGTGCCGGAGGGACTGTAACCGACCATGGCGGCATGTTGTTGAGCTAATGCAAACCGATTACAAATTCGCTGTAACAACAGGTCTTCGCTGCCCGCGATAAAGAGGCGGTCGTTAAGCACACCGCCATGACTGTTCTCATGAACCCAGTGTTCGATCAGGGTGGTTGGAAACAACCATTTGCCGGTCACTTTGGTGCAGGGAATATCGCCCTCCGCGGCCAGCTGATAGACCTTTTTTTCGTTCAGGTGCAGCAGATTCGCCACTTGTTTGACCGATAAAAATTTGGGCGTCCCGGACTCTACTACCCCGGACTCTGCTTTTTCAGACCCTGCTTTTCCAGACCGTGCTTTCGATTGCGACGCTGTTGTCGTTTTCTGCTTGGCTGAGGTTTTTTGTGTTGCAGATTTCGTGGCTGGCGCGCGAGTCAGTGCCGGTTTCGAGGCCGCCTTTGTCGTGTCAGAGGACTTAACAGACTCAACCATAACGGGGTTTACACCAGATCCTTCATGCCCTTGGTCAGGGGCGGGCGTGTGCGAACCGGTGGAATGGCATCGAAGGTGATGTTCTCAACACCCGAATAGACCAAAAAGTGTTTGCCTTTGGCCCGCGCGATCATTGTCATACCCAGTTCCTTTGCGAGTTCCAGTCCCATTTCAGTCACACCAGAGCGTGACAGCAAGACCGGAATACCCATAAAGGCTGTCTTCATGACAATTTCGGATGTCAATCTGCCGGTGGTGTAGAAGATTTTGTCATCGCCTGATATACCGTCGAGCCACATGCGACCGGAGATCGCGTCGGCTGCATTGTGTCGACCGACATCTTCAATATGCATCAGTGATTCGGTCTGGGAGCAGAGCCCACAGCCATGCACTGCACCAGATACCCGATAGACATCATTGAGTTTGCTGACGCTTCCGATCAGTTCGTAAATACTGGATTGGGTCAGAGAGGGGGTGGCGAGTTGCACCTCGTAGAGTTTGTCGACGGTACAGCTAAAAATAGTGCCTTGGCCACAGCCACTGGTAATTATCCGCTTTTTCATTTTCTCTGCCCAGTCGGCGATTCCTTCGCCTTTGCGGGTGATCACCTCGGCCACCTCCCGGTCCCAGTCAACGTGGACGGACCGGATGTCATTGATGTCCTCAATGAGTTTTTGATTGCGGATGTAACCCAGCGTCAGCGCTTCGGGCTGGGTACCAAGGGTCATCAGTGTGACCACCTCGTTGTCGTCGACTTTGATGGTCAGTGGTATTTCACCGGGGATACTTGCATCAATCGTCTCGCCAAATTCGTTAGTCACTTTTACGCTATGTGACGGATCTAACCCGGCATCGGTCATGCTCGGTTGGAGGTGAGAATCGCTCATGGTAGTTTGTCTTTGCTGCACGTAAGGGGCGATACCGGACACTGTAAGTGGAAAGTCTTCCGCCGTCTGCCGAACAACCTGAAATTCGGTCGTTCTTGCGACAAAATGTACCACATCGTCCGGTTCCGTCCAGTGATTTGTCACCAGAACAACGCCTGTATCCCCTCTATGGGTGCGCGGCGCTTGAAGGTGGTGCTACAGTTGACCCGTCAGATAAACAGTGGAGCGTGGCAAGTCAGTGACCGAACCATTTGATACAGCGACACCATCGGGCGAAGCTCCAATACGCTTGCGCATTCCATGCGCGGTGGTGGTGCAGCGTCGGGAGGTTGCCGGATCATTCTGGTCCGAGACTGTGTACTCGCTGACCAATGTCCTGGTCGGCGAACACCTGACACTCGATCAACAACCGATGTCAGGCGTTGCAGCTGCAGAATCCGCATCGGATGATTTGCTGTTGTGGTCGGGGCTTTGCGTGACGCTGTACAAAGATGCTTGCGAGCGATATTGGCACGCACTGATCGGTGAGCAGCCAAAGGTGTATGTGATTTGCCGGCAAGATGAAGTGGACAACACCACCGAACCTTTTATAGTCACCATAGACTACGACGAGGCACTGTCGTACAGTGAAACCGACAACACGGTGTTGTCCTGTCCGATACCTGCCGAGCTTTACCAACAGATGGAACGTTGGGTTCTGCAACATTATCGACCCGAGAAATTTAAAAAGCGCAAACGCAAAAAATGGACTGATGACCCACCGGCTGCTGTTCAGGGCGGCCGTGTAGCAGGGAGATCCATTCATTGAATACCGTTGTCACACCTCTTCCGACAGGCATTGTGTTTGGTCATTGGATCCATGTGCCTGGGCCTGGGCCTGGGCTTGGGCAGGCAGGGGCAGGGGCGTGCAATGCGGCATGCAGACGAGTGCCCGTTGTGATGTCAGATAACGCGGCTGATAGGTTATTTTGTTTGACGTCTGATGTGACGCGCTCGAATTGTCACAGTGGTTGCGCCCGATGAAAGACGATACCGAGCGAGCCGATACCTCTGAAGGACTTCTGAGTCGGTGGTCACAGCGAAAGGCGCAGCATCGCTCAACGACAGTCACCAAGACCCGCGAGTCCGAACCACCTGCCGCCAACCACACAACAGCCAGCCAAACGCCGCGTGCGGCAACGGCAGGTGCCGATCGGCACAAACATACATCGACACTGACACAGAACGACTCAGAATCCCCGGCAATCCCGACCGATTCATCGCAGCCCAACACATCCCAGCCAGAACTATCACAGGCAAAATCGACGCAGGCTGACACGTCACTCGCGGAGTCTGATGCAGAAGAGCCGTTACTGACCGACGCTGATATGCCGTCTCTGGATGACATTACATCCTCCAGCGATATGAGTTGTTTTTTTAATGCCGGGGTGTCAGAGACGTTACGGCAGGCAGCGCTGAAAAAGTTACTGCGATTACCGGCATTTAACATACGCGACGGACTCAACGACTATGATGAGGACTACACCGTGTTTGAACCACTCGGTGATACTGTCACGTCCGACATGAAATTCCACGCTGAGCGCAAGCGACTGCAGCAGGAAGCAGAAGAGGCAAGGCTGCAAGAGGAAGCGCAGGCAGAACAAGATAAGACAGAACCAGATGAGCCACAATCAGACGAGCCAGCACCAGCAGAGCCACAACAACCGGCGCACGAAGGGGTTGACGATCAACAGGTTGCAGATTCTGATGAGCCGGTGCACACCACTGAGCAAGAGCATACTGACGAGCCAGTGCCAACAGACGAGCCAGTGCAAACAGACGAGGTGACTCCCGGCAAGGATGCCGTATTGGAGCCCGGTTATCATTCAAAGTCACGTTCGCAGGGATCAAGCGAAACGCAGCACCGCAGTAATACTCTTCAAGATTTCCCGGCTCGCCAAGGTGACTCACGACATGGAAAGCTGGCAAGGACCGGCCCTGTGAAGCACACAGTCGCGCACGCTGAAAAACACCAACTCAATAATGACGCTAGCCGCGGGGCAGCAGACAACACAGACAGTGAACCTGCCATCGACGCCGGAACCCACAAGGAGCTCTTGTCTTGAGTGACCGCAAAACACCCGATCAAACAACACTGACGGGCGAGCCCGGATCGGCGAGCGTTACGCCATCGCAATCGGTTGCATGGTTGGATACAGATCATCTGGTAAAGCAACAGGCGTTAGGTCAGGCGACATCCTCCATTGAATATCGGTCTGAGGGTCATTGTCTGGTCATCGGTTCAATCGAGCAGTGTGTAGCGCTGAGTCAGCAACTCACCGGTTTAAAAACCACATGGTTAGTAACTGCTGCCAAAGCATCCTCGCAGTCAGCAGGCATGATGAACCAACGGCTCACTGAAGAGGGCGTCACGGTTATTGAGTCGGGTGTGTCATCGGAGGCGATGCAGTTAAACGGGCACATGGGTGCATTCGATGTGAGCGTTAAGCTGGGTAATCTTACCGTGACCGCAGCTGCGGCTGCAGGTGGCGCCGTGTCAGCATTTGATTTGATCGCTGATGCCACGCCGGGTGGCATACAATCCGCGCAACTCCCGCCCTTTGGATATCTTCACGTGCCTGAGTCGGATGATGGGATGATCGCAGGCTTAACCGACCTTGTGGGCGAATTTGAGAAGCCCCGTTATTTCGACTACAACCTGAGCAAGTGTGCCCACTCCCGCAGTCAACTTGCTGGTTGTAGCCGATGCATCGATGTGTGTAGTACGCAGGCAATCACCCCCTCGGGTGAGGGGGTTGAGGTCGATCCGTATCTTTGTCAGGGATGCGGCACCTGTGCAACAGTCTGTCCGTCCGGCGCCATGACGTATGCGTGGCCACGAGTACCGCAGGCGATCGACACCTCACGTTCCCTGAAAGATCAACAGCCCGTCGCCGCCAGTGTTTTGCTGTTGTATAAACAACAGGATGATGTATCGGCCGATGCAGCTTTTGAGCAATCATTGCCGCCGAATGTTATGCCGGTCGCAGTGGAGGAGGTGACCGCATTTGGCATCGACTACTGGGCGACCATGCTGGCCGCCGGGTTCAGCGCAATCACCATCTATACCGAAGGCACCACAGATACAGCCAGTCTGCAACCACTGCGCGATCAGGCAAAACTACTGACGACCATTCTCGGTCCGCTGGGTTTTACTGAGGAGACAGTTGAAGTTACGCAGGCTGACTCACTGACAGACACCCTGGACAGACTCACCAAACTGCCGCCAAGAGAGGCTGCAGGGCCAGCGTTTTCGACACACGACCAAAAACGCCAAACTATACGCATGGCTATCGATCAGCTGATAGAGCAGTATGCGGCTCTCGGCGGTGCTACGGAATCGGTACCGACATCAGTGCCGCTGATCAACGGCAGCCCGTTTGGCCAGTTGTCTCTTGACGCATCAGCCTGCACGTTATGCATGGCTTGTGTGTCAGTCTGTCCGGTCAACGCATTGCTCGACGGACAGGGTTCGCCGAAGGTCCGGTTTATCGAGGCTGATTGCGTCCAGTGTGGTTTGTGTGAGACCGCGTGTCCCGAAGACGCTATCGAACGACAACCTCGCTACACCTATGACAGTGTTGCTGCTCGACACATCGTCACGCTGCATGAGGATAGCCCGTTTCACTGCATACGTTGTCACAAAGCGTTCGCGACGTCTTCCATGATCGACACAATGACCGCAAAACTGGCGGGCCACTGGATGTTCAGTGATGGTAAGGCGATGCGGCGTCTGAAAATGTGCGAAGACTGCCGGGTAGTGGATATGTTTGAAGATGATGCAGGCGGCATTGAGGTTCATCGCGACAGTTAACCCGTAGCTGCACGAGGTAATCCCGGGGCACGCACCCGCTAACGCCCGTGAGCGGCGAGGCCTGTGATGCCAATTACCGGGGCTGACAATGATGGACAATACTGATCGATGGCAAGACAAAATGTCTCATCCGCATTGGGAGAATGGGTCGGGCAGTTTTTCTTTGGATCCATTGTCAGTTTTGCAGACATATTTTCTTTTTTCGAAGGTATGGCATCTGCTTTACAAGAGTGAGTAACGCTGAATGAGTAGTGATTCAACAACGGTCAAAAGGGGCAACGGGGTGATCCCGGTTATTCCAGAGCGCAGCGGGTCAGGTCCGGACCGTCGCCGGGAAGGCCATGAACCAGGCGAATCCCGGCAAGCAGGACACGGGCAAATAGAACACGGGCAAACAGATCCCGGGCAGCTGATGCGGGCGTCGGTATACGAAATGCTCGCCGCGTTGTTGGCGAAAGCGCCCTCAGCAGATCTCATAGGGCGGTTAGCGGCGCTTGACGCCATTGACACGTCGGAGGGATCACTGGCGATGGGATGGGAGCTCCTCAGGCAGGCCAGCCTGAAAGAGGAAGAGCGACGGATAGCCGCAAACCAGGCTGACCATGAAACACTGAAAGAAGAATATTTTAATCTGTTTATCGGTGTGGGTCGGGGTGAGTTGGTACCGTTCGGTTCGTGGTACATCACGGGCTTTTTAATGGAAAAGCCGTTGAGCTTGCTCCGCACCGATCTGGCAGCACTGGATATACAGCGCCAGGAGGGCGTGGCGGAATCTGAAGATCATGTTGCGGCCTTATGCGATGCGATGGCGCTGATTATCCGGTCAGGTGACGCAACAGACTTTAGCAGGCAACAGGCTTTTTTTAAGGATCACCTGGCACCTTGGGCAGGTCGATTCTTTAACGATCTACAAAATGCGAGTGGTGCGGGCTTCTATCGTGCCGTCGGATTTTTTGGCGAGAACTACATTGAATTTGAACAGCAGTATTTCGACATGCAGACCTAAGCGTCTGGCCAGGAGTGAGTCATGAGTAACAAGAAGCCGGTAACAGAGCAAACCGACGTTAAATCACCCAAATTTATCAACAGTCACCGACGCAAATTCATGCAAAGCTCTGCAGTGGCGAGTGCTGTAGCAGCCAGTGGCGTGACGTTGAGTAGTGCTGCAACCGCCGCAGAAGCAGCTGCACCTGCGCAACCCGCAGAGGATGCTGGCTACGAACTGACAGACCGTGTACGCCAGTACTACAAAATGGCTCGCTTCTAAACCCACCGGACATAAGATCAGGAGAAACTGATGAAACTCAGAAAAAAATCTTCAGGCGTTAGTGCTGGTGGAACCAGTGATGTAAACAACCGGCTCTCAGGTCAGGCACTTAACCGTCGTGGTTTCCTGCGCAACTCAGGGCTCACCGCTGGTGGTGCGGCATTGGCAGTGACCGCAGGGCCCGCCATGTTGCAAAAAGCCACAGCAGCCGAGGGTGGGAACAGCCCGAAAGCCGGTGTGGAGACACAAAAAGTACACTCAGTGTGCACCCATTGCTCGGTCGGTTGTGGCGTGATTGCCGAAGTACAAAACGGTGTCTGGACCGGACAGGAACCCGACTACGATTCGCCTCTGAACCTTGGTGCCCACTGCGCGAAGGGAGCGTCGGTCAGAGAACACGGACACGGCGAACGCCGACTGAAATATCCGATGAAGCTGGTCGGTGGTAAATGGACACAAGTATCCTGGGACGATGCCATCAACGAAATTGGCGACAAAATGCTCGAGCTGCGTGAGCAGTACAGCCCTGATTCCGTGTACTGGCTAGGCTCTGCAAAATTCAACAACGAACAGGCTTACCTGTTTCGAAAGTTTGCGGCGATGTGGGGAACCAACAACGTCGATCACCAAGCCCGTATCTGTCACTCGACCACAGTTGCCGGTGTTGCGAATACTTGGGGTTACGGTGCGATGACCAACTCCTACAATGACATGCACAATTCAAAAGCCATGTTTTTTATAGGATCAAACGCCGCCGAAGCACACCCGGTTGCGATGCAGCATATCCTGCGTGGTAAAGAAAATGGTGCCAAGCTAATCGTCGTTGATCCGCGCTTTACCCGCACGGCTGCACACGCAGACCAGTTTGTTCAGATCAGGCCGGGCAGTGATGTCGGTGTCATCTGGGGGCTGTTGTGGCATGTGTTTGAAAATGGCTGGGAAGACAAAGAGTTCATTAACCAGCGTGTTTACGGCATGGACGAAATCAAGGCAGAAGTCGCCAAATGGAATCCGGCTGAATGTGAGCGTGTGACCGGTGTACCGGAAGATCAAATGAAACAGGTGGCTCAGACCATGGCTGAAAACAGGCCCGGCACCATTGTCTGGTGCATGGGCGGTACGCAGCACACTATTGGTAACAACAACACACGTGCTTACTGCGTGATGCAGCTGGCACTCGGCAACATGGGTGTGTCCGGTGGTGGTGCCAATATTTTCCGTGGCCACGATAACGTGCAGGGTGCTACCGACATGTGTGTGTTGAGTCACAGCTTGCCCGGCTACTTCGGTTTGTCCGATGGTGCATGGAAACACTGGTCCGCGGTTTGGGGCGTTGAACACGAGTGGATCAAAAACCGATTCGATCCGGATGCCTACGAGACCGTGGGTGACAAACAAGTGCCACCGATCAACCGTCCGGGTATGCCAGTATCACGTTGGATCGACGGTGTGCTGGAAGACGCTGACAACATTGCGCAAAAAGACACTGTCAAAGCGATGGTGATGTGGGGACATGCACCCAACAGTCAAACCCGTGGACCTGAAATGAAACAGGCGATGGAGAAGCTTGAACTGTTGGTGGTCATTGATCCATACCCCACACACTCAGCGGTTATTCCTGATCGGCAAGAAGGTATGTACCTGTTACCGGCGTGTACACAGTTTGAAACTTCAGGATCAGTGACCGCGTCCAACCGCTCACTGCAATGGCGTGACCGAGTGATAGAACCGCTGTTTGAGTCGCAGCCTGATCACGTCATCATGTACCGCTTTGCGAAGAAGTTTGGGTTCGATGAACACCTGACCCAAAACATTGCAGTCAACGGCGACGAGCCAGTCATTGAAGACATCACCCGCGAGTTCAACAAGGGTATGTGGACCATTGGCTACACCGGCCAAAGTCCCGAGCGCATCAAAGAGCATATGAAATACCGCCATACCTTTAACACCACTACGCTGCAGGCAGAGGGCGGGCCGTTAGACGGTGAGTACTATGGGTTGCCATGGCCGTGCTGGGGTACCCCGGAGATGAAGCACCCCGGTACACCGTTACTGTATGACACGAGCAAACCAGTGGCCGAGGGCGGGCTCAACTTCCGCGCCCGGTTCGGTACCGAACGCGACGGCGAAACTTTGCTGGCAGAAGGTTCTTATTCGGTTGGGTCGGAAATACAGGACGGTTACCCGGAATTTAACGCCGACATACTCAAGAACCTCGGTTGGTGGGATGACCTGACCGACGACGAAAAAGCGTTGGCAGAAGGTAAAAACTGGAAAACCGACCGATCCGGCGGCATCCAACGAGTGGTTATTGATCACGGCTGCGCCCCATTCGGCAATGCCAAGGCCCGGGCGGTCGTCTGGACCTTCCCGGATCCTGTGCCCATCCATCGCGAGCCGCTTTATACCAACCGGCGTGATCTCGTTGCGGACTACCCGACCTATGAAGATCGTAAGTCGCACTATCGTCTGCCAACCCGTTATGGTTCTATTCAGGCCACAGACCACAGCGCCGAATTTCCGCTGATCCATACCAGTGGCCGACTGGTTGAGTATGAAGGTGGTGGTGACGAATCACGATCAAATCCGTGGCTTGCAGAACTTCAGCAAGACATGTTTGTGGAAATCAATCCTGCCGACGCGAACACCTATGGTGTTAAAGACGAGCAAATGGTGTGGGTTGAAAGTCCCGAGGGTGGCAAAATCAAGGTAAAAGCCATGGTCACATCACGCGTAGCGCGAGGGGTGGTGTTCACACCGTTCCACTTTGCCGGGCATGCTGAAGGTGTCGATCTGATCGACAAGTATCCTGCCGGTGCTGCACCGTATGTTCGGGGTGAGCCTGCCAACAATGCGTTTACGTACGGATACGATTCCGTCACGCAGATGCAGGAATCCAAGTGCACGCTCTGTAAACTGACAACCGCTTAAGGCAAGGGGAGATTATCCAATGGCTAAAATGAAATTTCTGTGCGATGCCGAGCGCTGCATTGAGTGCAATGGTTGTGTCACTGCCTGTAAAAATGAACATGAAGTGCCTTGGGGTGTGAACCGCCGTCGTGTGGTCACGCTGGGTGATGGCGAACCCGGTGAAAAGTCGATCTCGGTCGCTTGTATGCACTGCACAGATGCGCCGTGTCAGGCTGTATGTCCGGTCGACTGTTTTTACACCACGTCAGACGGTATTGTGTTGCACGATAAAAATCTGTGTATCGGGTGCGGCTATTGTTTTTACGCCTGCCCGTTTGGCGCACCACAATACCCGCAGGACACCGCTTTTGGTGTGCGCGGAAAAATGGACAAATGCACTTTCTGTGCGGGTGGGCCCGAAGACGACCTGTCCGATGCGGAATACGAAAAGTACGGTCGAAACAGAATCGCCGAGGGCACGTTGCCACTGTGCGCCGAGATGTGCTCAACCAAAGCACTCATCGCCGGCGATGGTGATGAGGTGGCGGACATCTACCGTGAGCGTGTACTCAGACGGGGCGGACGGCCTCAGACCTGGGGCTGGGATACCGCTTACAAGGCCTGATAACGATGATGTCAACGAGCACTACGGTAACGCGGCGCATCAGCGCTGCGGTTATTTTCGCGGGAACTCTGATATTCCTGTCGGGCTGCATGCAGTCCAGTCAGGGTGGTGGCGTCAAAGGGCCTGAAGACTATGTGTACAAAGGCAAAGCCGACCCGCTGATGGACGTACCTGCTGAAGACCGTGCAGAGACTCTGTCCGAACGTTTTCAGCGGATACAGGCGCGAGAATAGATAAAAGGCCAAGTAGCCACAAAGTTTGCCAAGCAAGTGCGCTGACAAAAAGGCACACCTGTGCAACACGCCAATACAACCGATCAGCGTCACTGCGCTGTGGCTTGTCGTATCGGCGGATCGTCAGTTTTATACCGTGTATAAGCCCAGCGTGGAGAGAGCATGAGTACTACACCCAGACCGCCAAAGCATCAGCACAACGCACCCCGAAAGCGAATGTCTCCAGCACGCCGACGTAAAGTGGCGTTGTGGAGTTTTCTGACCATCATTGGTTTGTCGTTGGCGTTACCGCTGGTAAGTTATACCTCGCACTGGATGGGGTTCTCCGCTGTTGCGCAGGAACAGGCACCGGTTACCAATAACCGGTCCAACTACTGGCGCGCAGTACGTGATGGTGTATCGGGGTATTCGTCGGTAAAAGGTGAGGGTGCGTCTACGCTGGTGTTAAGCGGCGGGAATGAATGGCGTGAGTTACGGGGTGGGCCTATACAGAAAACATTGCCGTGGTTAATAGTCGGCATGTTGGGTCTGGTCGCGTTGTATCACTTGGTCATGGGTCGTAACAAGCTTGATCACGAATTGTCGGGGCGCAAAGTCAAACGCTGGAGCGGGTTTGAGCGACTGGTGCACTGGTTTACGGCGATCACCTTTCTGATATTGGCGGTGACCGGTTTGAGTATGCTGCTGGGTCAGGCGTTGCTCGTGGGCGTTTTGGGTTTCAGTAAAGCCGGTTTTGCCAGCTGGGCGAGTCTGTCAATCACAGTGCACAATATCGTCGGCCCTGCATTCAGTATCGGGATTCTGCTGATGATTGTCATGTGGATCTGGCACAATTTTCCAACAACCACCGACCTCAAATGGTTGGCAAAGGGCGGCGGTATGTTCGGCGGTTCACATCCGTCTGCAGGGCGTATGAACGCCGGTGAAAAAATCTGGTTCTGGTTGATCATGACAGCCGGTGTCGCGGTGTGTATCTCCGGCTTTATTTTAATTGCGCCCATCTACGGGTTTGCACTGCCAGACTTTGGTATGGACCCGCGTGCGTTAATGCAGCAGTCCAGCTTGATTCATGCGGCACTTGCCATTATCTGGACAGCCGTCGCCATTGGCCACATCTATATTGGTACCGCTGGTACCGAGGGGGCCTTCGAGGGTATGGCAACCGGTTATGTGTCTGAAGAGTGGGCACGCCAGCATCACGACCTGTGGCTCGAAGAGCTCGAAAAGACAGGTGATGTTGCCGGTTATGTCGATCGCACCGAACTCGAAATCATGCGCCGTGAGCAAAACGCAGGCGCAGTGTAGACCGTCAACCTCCAACGCTATCGTCTCTGCCACACGGCAGAGGCGATAACCTTCTTGCCTCGGCACGTGCACGCCCATCTGCGTGTTTATACTGCCCGTTCATCAAACACCCGAGCGAGCGCCGCCTCTTTGATTGGCCCAATGACCCGACGTCAGGGTGTGACTGTGGGGAAGTCTGTTTTGATTTGGTGTGCTTTGATTTAGTATGGGGCATGGCTAAATTTCCCGATGCGGTAATCACCGCAATGCACCACGCCGGCACCACGATGACCTGTCTACCCGTTCGGTTAGACGAACAGGCGTGGCAATCGGCGTTGTATTTTGTCTTGCCCGAATCCATCGACAACGATGTCTTTGAGGCGAGCCTTGCTGTCAATGACAAAATCACTGTCGCGTTGGATGCCGACTTACATGAAATGGACAGTGCGACCATTATCAGTCTGGGGTTGGAACTGCATTTGAACGCGGTGAACGGGGCCGCATTAAAACCTGCCGGAGAGGTGCTGTTTTTTACCGGGCATCTCACCGCGCATTTTGAAAATGTAAAACTGCTGGCGTCGCAGCAGGGCATACCGCTGTTTGTCGGTGATCGGTATTGCGAGTTATTGCATCAGCAGATTATCCCGTTAAGTGATGAGCACCGAGCTGTGTTGGCGGAGTTATTGAGTGAGGCAGCCAGTCGGGACGCCTTGATTCGTTTTCGTGGACAGTACGATCCTGATGCCGCCTTTGCAGCGTATGCAGGCAGCGGCTATCGCACCGTGCAATAGATAGTGGGGTTGTATGGCCTGCCGTATCAAACATCCATTTATATTGGTTGCCGGTTTGGTGTTGGTTGCGGTGATTGTCGCCGCCGCGAGTTCGCCAGTGGCCATCGCTGTGGAACCACCCGAAGATCGAACAGTGGCAGCATGGCGCTCGGCGATCGCAGCCGATGATCTGGATCAATTAAAGATGCTGTTAAATCAGTCACCCAAGGCTGGCTTGTTGGATATTGCAGCGCCTAACGGCAAAAATGTATTGATGGTTGCCGCCAAACGCGGTGATATCGGGTTTGTCCGTTTGCTCGCCGCTGCGGGCGTGAATACCAAGACACGGACCGTTACCCGGGGTAATGCGCTGATGTTCGCAGCATTGGGTGGGCATGTTGATGTCGCGGAGTTTCTGGTTGACGGGGGCGTGTCGTTAAATGCGCAGGGTGATAACGGTTGGTCGGCCTTAACCATCGCAGTGGCCAAAGGGCACGAGACATTACTGCAATGGTTGATAAAACAAGGCGCTGATTTTAATGCGCCTGATATCTATCAGTGGACGCCGTTGATGCGTGCCATAAATAACGAGCAGGACGCCAGTGTTTCAATTTTATTGGATACACCGGGTATTGCTTTGAATGCTCAGGATGAAGCGGGCAATACCGCATTACATCATGCTGTGATCGTAAAAAACGAAGCGCTGGTTGCGCGCTTGGTTGGTATGGGTGCAGATACGCAGCTGGTTAACGCCGCGAACCATCTGCCGCAACAGCTTCTCCCGTCTGACGGGACATACCAGACGTTACTTCGGTGGTTGCAGCCGTAACGGCGTGATTGTGTTGCGCGGTGTTGCCTTGATCGGTCACAGAGTCATCAACAATGGCGCAACCGTGAACCGCAGTGGCATCTTGATCAGTGGCATTTTGGTTAGCGTCATTGCCGCTAAACAAGACCTTACGCGCAGAAAAATATCCTTTCTCACTAATGCTGCAAAATGATTTGAAGTCCAGTAATTCAACATCACTGACATCAGGTTCAATTAACACATCAAGCCTTTGCCGTGTCTCGTTGAGTCTTTGGAGACTCTTGATATCGGTCGCGCGCAACAGCGTTTCAATGATCCGTGGTGCCGCGAGTCCTTTGGAGAACGGGTTGAGTCTTGACAACAGGATACGCCAACCAGAAATAGCAGTGCCATAGCTGTACGCACCAACGACCTCATCAAGTTGACTCACGTTCACTCCGATCACGCGTCCACCGGCCAGCTTCTGTTCCATGATATCCACCGGAAAGGTGTTGAGCACAGCACCATCGATGAGCAACTGACAATGAATGGTAGGTACCGGTGAGAAAATGCCGGGCAACGAAATGGTAGAACGCACCGCGCGCCACAGATAACCTTCGGTGTGTATGACTTCGTTACCATCGTTCAGGTTGGACGATACACAGAAAAAAGGCACCCATAAGTCTTCTATCTTGACGTCTCTGTAAACAGAGTGACAAAACGTCGTGAGCTTGGCTGATTTCATGAGCGAGGTGAGCGGCAACGTGTAGTCAAACAGCGCCTTGGAGTTGGCAAACTGTTCACAGAATTTATACACATCGCGGTAGCTGTTGCCCATTGCCATCGCACCGCCGAGCAGAGCGCCCATACTCGCCCCGCCAATGTAGTCGATGGGTTGCTGATTTTCCTCCAGTGCGCGTTGCACCCCCAAGTGTGCAAAGCCGCGTGCACCGCCACCGCTGAAGACCAGCCCGTTAGCTGAGCCGGTGAGGCGACGCATCAGTCTGCCAATGTGAAGGCTGTCGCCAATGCGAACATGGTGGAACGAGTCGACGTGGCGCGGACGTAACCATTCATTGGTGTTGCGGGGTTGGTCAGTATCGGCCGGATGCACCAGCACGAGTTCAATTCGGGGTCTGTAGTGCGTATCGCGGTAGTGTCGCTCTAGCTCTGTTTCAATCGAACGAATGGCCTTGCTGTTGTCGACAGTTGCATTGGCGACGAGGATAATGCGGTCGGCACGATTCACACAACGACGGGTCCAGTGACTCCAGTGATGCTCGGCGACATACAGCACGTGACTGTGTAACGTCTCTTTGTCGTTCATCCACGCAGCAATACTGGGGCTGAAGATATGGTCGTGTTCGGTTTGTGAGACGCGGGGTTTGCCATACAGCGTATCAAATGCGTGACTGTCCAACACCAGTGGCTCGTGATGCTGTGCAAAAGCACCTTTGAGTTGCTGCACAAATCGACGAAGTGGCAAACGCCGGTCCAGCGGAATCAGCACAAAATTTTGATCGGGTGATGGCTTGCGGGGTTGGTTCGGCACGACATCCGTGGCATAACGTCGTCGACTCAGTATATGCCGGGTAAACGCTGTCATGCGTTGCAGGTCATTCTGAATAATCGTTTCGAAATCGGGTTTGGGCAGTCGGGCAACAATAGATTCTCGCGTTGCGTAAATAGAATGCCTGATTTTCGAACCGGTCAATAACGCTGATTCACCAATAATTTCGTTTTTATTGATTTCGGCCAAATGAATACGTTGACCCTGTGCGTCAGTGGTCTCGCGACTGAGACGTCCCGATATCATTACATACAGCCCGTCAGCGGTATCACCGGGTCGTAGCAGATTGTCGCCGGGTTCGAGATGGTGCACGTCAGTGGCGGTCAGCAAACGCTCCATGGTGTCCGGGTCAAAGTTGTCGAACAATGAAATAAACACTTTGGCCAGCATGACCCGGCGAGATAACTCGCTGGCACTTTCGTACACATGGGCGAGAATACGGGTGTCGATATTGGTGAGCAGTTCAAACGCGAAACGCGGAAAACTGGCAACACGGGTTTTGGTTTGAGCAATGGCGGTAACCAAATGTGAGCCACCATTGAGGACTGCAAAATCACCGACGGTATCGCCACGCTTGCGGCTTTGCAGAAAGTAGTCGTCGTCACTGTCTGCCCGCGGCAGGTACAGACCCACTTCGCCATGCATCACAAAAAAGAGCTCCTCACTGGGTTTGCCAATAGCGAAGAGTGATTCATCAGGTTCGAGGTTTCGAAACGAAAAGTGTGGCAGCAGTGACTCCCACAACTCATCGTTGACTGACTCAACAAGGCTGAGCTTTTTGAGTGATCTTAGGGTTCTGGCTTCGGTACCGAGCGGATTCATAATGTGACGGGATCAGCACAGAATCTGTTGTTTGGAGTAGGTGGCCGCGGGCACAGCGATGGTCGTGGCATCGGCCAATTGGGATGGGTCTGCGATGCCTTGTTCCATGGATTGTCGTAACCCAAATTTTTGCAAAAATTCGTCATAAATGTGTCCGCCCCGAGTACCCGTGGCAAGAATCTGTCCATCAGCATTGATGTCCAGCACGATGGACGTCAGTGGTTGGGTGGCGGGTCCGTTGATGACCTCCGCACCCTTGGTAGCGTCGTAAATACTGTATTCCGAACAACAGGTAATCAGTTGTGCGCGCGTCTGCCGGGTTCCATCACGCTTTGTGATCTGTTTGGCATTGGATCTGAAGTTCAGGTGCGATATCGGCTTGGCCGGGTGTGACATTTTGTGTGTGCAAATCGCAGAAAAAGCCACCAGCGTTTGATCGTCTCCGGCGCCTCCTTGCCAGGTGTACTGATTACCGGCCCTGTCTGTCAGCGATGCGCCACCGTCAGGCGCTGCGTTGAGCCTGATCAAAAAACACGGCGTCGTGCGGTACGGGTAGTGAAACACATGCGAACTGCCGATAGCGAGGTCTTGGAAGCGCAGGGGGGTGCCGAGTGAGTCGGTCAATGCTGTGGCGGGCCACGCGTCGACAGATGCTTGCTTGCCAGTGGTGGCTGCTGCGTCGAGCGCAGCTGCACCGGCGAGTAAAGATGCACAGAGATGGCTAAACTGTCGTCGGTCCATAGTTGTGAAGCCCTGCTGTAGTTCGCTTACATCGTTTGGGTTGGTGCTTGCCTAATCTTTGACACCCTATTACTGTGGCAAGTGGACAGAAAGAGGAGAATAACATTTGTTTAACCTGCCCTGTGTAATTACGCAGCTCCGTGCGATCAGGCCTATTGCCAAGCTAGCGGTCTGGCTAGCGGCCAAGGCAGCGACCAAGCCAGCGGTCTGGCTATCGGTCTGGCTAGCGGTCTGGCCAGCGGCCAAGCCAGCAGTCGCGCCTACTCATACCCGTGTTAATCGTAAGCTGTATGTTCGCGCGGTACGGTATGCGGTCAGCTCTCTTGGTTCAAGGGGGCGACTACGTCAACTGTCGGGCAGGCGGTTAACGTTGGCCCCGGGCTTGGCCAAAGGCTCGGCCCGCGGGTATGCCCCAGTGTCGATCCGTGCACTGCGTTGCATCTGCAGTGGCTTGCGTCACGTGTGTCGCTCGCTGCTGTTGCTTGCGCTATTCGCTGCACCCGGTCACGCGCTCGCTGAGACCACCATAAAACTTGCGACCACGACCAGCACTGAAAATTCCG
Organism: uncultured Granulosicoccaceae bacterium; assembly: GCA_937923745.1. GTDB lineage: Bacteria > Pseudomonadota > Gammaproteobacteria > Granulosicoccales > Granulosicoccaceae > CALDUO01. Next base: position 15,150 of record CALDUO010000117.1, on the reverse strand, counting down.
GATTACTCGATATACTGCTGCCGGCTTTTCGGGAGACGTCCGGCATACAGGTGCTGTCGATAGCCGTCGGCACCGGTCGGGCGTTGCGATTGGGTGTGAACGGTGATGTTGATGTGGTCATGGTGCACGCCAAAGAGGCAGAGCTTGAATTTTTGGCGTCGGGTTTTGGTACGCGGCGCGAAGAGTTTATGTACAACGACTTTATCATTGTTGGACCAGACAATGATCCGGCAAAACTCAGAGCACACGCCAGCGTCACCGAAGCCCTCAGCGCTGTCGCCTCCGGGCAGGCGCTGTTTTTGTCCCGAGGTGATGATTCGGGAACCCACAAGCGCGAGCAATCTCTGTGGCTGGACGCAGGCGTGACCCCAGACGGGAACTGGTATCGCGAGGCCGGGCAGGGTATGGGTAAGGTGCTGCAAATCGCATCGGAATTAGGGGCTTATACGCTGACCGATAGAGGGACTTGGTTAAAGGTCGGTGACCGTTTGAATTTGTCCGTGCTGTTTGAAGCCGACCCGAAGCTCTTTAATCACTACAGTGTGATTCCGGTGAGTCCTGTGAAACATCCTCGCATTAAAAACGCCGCCGCAGAGGTCTTTGCCGACTGGCTGGCGTCTGCAGAGGCGCAAGTGCTGATCCGTGACTACACCATCAATGGGCAGTCTGCGTTTATTCCAACCAGGTTGCAGTAGTGCGGTTAAAACAGTGACGGGTGGTGTGCATAAAGCCGGGGGAGCACAGACCCGTGTATTTATGCACTGAGCAGGAAGCGGGAGTTTTGCGACGCCACCTTATCTGAATGGCAGGGTTACTCAAACTGTAAATGTGAAAACGCAGAGCGACCGGAGCTGCCTGTGTTATCACCGTCAATCATGACAGCATAACCGCTGAGCTCGCTAACATCGCGGTTAAAATACTGCTTGAAATCGTCAACCACATTGCGGGTCTCTGCTACCCATTCGCCTGCTCTGGCGGCACCGCTTTGTAATACCACCATGCGCGCACGGTCGGTGTAAGGGTTTAACCACGATGCTCCGACGGGTTCACTGGATGACCAGACATAATTGATGGTGAGTGTATTCAGGGGTGACAAACCGGCTTGATACACGACATAGACCCGTGCCGGAAAATCATCACCACCACGGGTTCGTTCCAGTGTGTTGTCATACACCGCGTCGACTTTCCATCGCCACGAGATCGAGTCTGTATTGAGCAGATTAATCTGTTGACGTTTATAGAGTACCGACGCTTGTCCGTCTGTGCTCGCGTCGATGACTTCAATACCGTCAACGTCGGTGATCGCGTAGTCTGAGTTACCCTTAAACGAGCGCTCTTTCCATGCGACCACAGGTTCTGCATCGAGCGCCTCGTCGAACAGATCATCATCGAGTAAATCGTCTTCGAGTAGGTCATCATCGGGGTCACGTTCAGCCTGCCCGGTAGCGGCCACGGCGATTGGTGTTGAGGTGGTGTCGGCAACCTCGGTGCTGATCCTTGGCGTGTCACCGGACGTACAAGCGCTAGCCATGCACAGGACGCACACGAGTGTCGTGGTGCGACAGTATCTGTATTCAGTGTTCGTATTTTCCGTGCTCGTGTTTTCTGTGCTCATAGGTCAATTCTTATAGAGGTCTGGCTGTATAATGGGCGTCCACCAAATACCATTGCGTTGTTTGGCACCCCATTGACTGCAATCATCAATAGCAAACGGTGACAGGCTGTGGCGCGAGCCGACTGCCCGGGCTGTTGTCCTTGCTTCTGGCCAATGTGCTGGCCACCACGATGGCCACCAAGATGGCCAGTAAGATGGCCAGTTCGGCGACAAGGATAACAACCAAACTCGCTACCTCGGTAACCGGTCAAGAAAAATGGCCAGGGCAAGCGGGCAGCCAGGGTGTGCAGCAAAAGCCGCCAGAACCTGCTCATCGCGGCGACTGGTAATGACAACTGGTAGTGACAACTGGCAGTGCCAACGACAACTGGCAACGACAACTGGCAACGACGCGTAATCACGGGCAATGATGATGACAGTGACACCAACAACGACCAACAAACCTTACCTTCGACGATTCGGGATGTTGGGGTTTTTGACCATAATAGCCATCTATAGTTTGATTCTCGTTGGCGGTATTGTTCGAGCGACTGGTGCTGGCATGGGCTGTCCGGACTGGCCACAGTGTTTTGGTCAGTGGATCCCGCCAACGGCAGAGAGTCAGCTGCCCGCAGATTATCAGACTATTTACGCCGACCGGGGGTACAGCGATACAACGTTTAACGTGCGCAAAACATGGACCGAATACCTGAACCGTCTGCTCGGCGTGTTCACCGGCATTATGATTTTGGCAACGCTTATCGCATCGATACCTTTTCGCAAAATCGACCCTCCCGTTTTTTATCTGTCATTAGCCGGCTTTTTACTGGTTGGATTTCAGGGGTGGCTGGGTTCGCGTGTGGTAGCCAGTAATCTGTCGCCGGGACTTATCACGATTCACATGCTTGTCGCCCAATTGATCGTGGCGATTTTAATTGCCGGTATTGCCCGATCGCAGCGAGATTTGTTGGCATCAGAGCCGTTACACCGGTTGCCACGCTGGTTCGGCCAGTTGTTGGTAGTGGTCATGGCAATCAGCTTGGTGCAGATGGTCGTGGGAACGCAAGTGCGGGAGGCGGTCGATATGATCGCGCAACAAAGTGACTACGAGAATCGGCATCTGTGGATAGAAAATTTGCCGGTAATTTTTGATTTCCACCAGTACTCAGCGATTCCATTGTTGCTGCTGAATGCGCTGTTACTGTTTTTTCTGTTTCGCGATGTTGCTCAATCCAGCATTACCGGCAAAGCGTGTGTGGCGCTCGTTGTTGTATTGACCGGTACGACGGTTATGGGCATGTCAATGCAACGACTGAACCTGCCGATCTTTGCGCAGCCGTTGCATCTGTGGCTGTCCTCATTAATCTTCGGTCTTCAGTTTTTTCTGTATATCGTGTGGCGCTACAGTCGCGGTGACAGTACCGCAGAAAACGTCGATGACAGTCAGGCACCGGGTCACCGGCACGGTTACAGCTCAGGTCGTTAGGTCCTTGGTTGTTTTGCCGAGACTTGGGGTTTTAGGCCTTAGGTGTATTAGCCCCCGAGGCATTAGGTTCTTAGCCATCAGATCAAAGTAGTCGTGGCGGTAGGTTTGTCATGCTGTTTGGCCTGATCATCTATTAGAGGCGGCACACGCAGGTTAAGCTGCGTTCAGTCACCGGCAAATTCACACAAAGTGTGTACGGTGACACCCATGGCCTCCACACGTTTTCTGCCGCCGAGATCAGGTAGATCAACAATAAATGCGCAGCCAATAACCTCAGCGCCAAGGCGTCTGACCAACTTGATGCCTGCTTCGCAGGTGCCACCGGTTGCGATCAGATCATCGACGATCAGTACCTGCTCGCCGGGCAGGATCGCGTCTTTGTGCAACTCCACAGTTGCCTCTGCGTATTCTAGCTCGTAGGCTTCACTGATCACCTCACCCGGTAACTTTCCCTGTTTTCGTATGGGTACAAAACCAACCGACAATTGATGCGCGATAGCGCCACCGAGAATAAATCCTCGTGCCTCCAATGCCGCCACTTTGTCGATTCTCATACCGGCATAGGGGTGCAGCAACAGATCTATCGCGGTTCTGAACCCTTGCGCGTCACCAAATAACGTCGTGACATCTCGAAAGACGATGCCCTCTTTGGGGAAGTCGGGGATAGCGCGAATATACCGTTCGATGGACATACATAGAAATCCTAGGAGGTCAGTCGTGCAGAGTATCAATGTGTTTACCCTGTCGGCAACTGATGGCTGCCGAATGTCCACCCTTAGCCAGTGATATTGGCCAATGACATGAGCCAGTGATATTGGCCACCCGCGTAGCGCCGCAAATTGTGAACAATCGGGTAAACAAGCTGCTGATATCTGGTTTTGACGGCTTGTATGGCCACTCCCGTGGTAGAATCACCGGGTATTAAACAATTCCTCAAGAGGGAGATTCAAGAATGAGTATGGTAGGCATGTTAGGCAAACTTTTGGTCAGTGGTGCGATGTCCAGAGGGGCAGGTGGAAACCTGTTGGGCTCGTTACTGGGTGGTCAATCCGGCCAGTCTGGGGGCGCAGGTCTCGGTGGCCTACTGGGTGGTTTGATGGGCCAGGCAGGTGGTGCACAGCAGTCCGGTGGCGGCATCGGTTCACTGCTGGGTGGCGATCAGGCCAATTCTGGCGCTGCAGCTGGCGGTGGCGGTGCGGGTCTTGGTGGTCTGCTCGGCGGTCTGATGGGTGGCGGTGCTGCTGCGGGCGGTGCCGGTGGCCTTGGTGGTTTGTTGGGGTCGGTGATGGCCGGACAACAGGGCGCGGCTGCTCCAGAACCAACGACACAACAAAACGAAGAAGCAGCCCTGCTGATCCGGGCCATGGTGAACGCTGCCAAATGTGACGGGCAGGTCGACGCTGAGGAGCAACAGAAAATTGTTGGCAAGCTGGGCGATATTTCTGCGGAAGATGCCAATTTTATTCGCAGTGAAATGGCAGCACCGTTGGATATAGACGGGTTTGTTCGCAGCGTGCCGAAAGGTCTCGAGCAGCAGATTTATCTGATCTCGCTGATGGCAATCGACCTCGATTCTCGCCCGGAAGCAGAATACCTGGATCGCTTGGCGAAAGGGCTGGGTATTTCTCAACAGGCCAGTAATGATCTGCACAACCAGTTAAACATACCGGTTCTGTACGGCTAACAGTATCGCCGTTGTGTATGAGACACCGTTATCCCGGCATAGTCCGGGATATCCTTCACATTGTCTTTGCACTGCCAAGTCCTGTTTACAACGCCGACTTTTCTAAACAAGATTATCTGAGTTACCTGAACACGGTTATTAAGGTCCAAACTGCGTTGTGCGTTGCGCCCCACCAGAGATTATCGGTCTGGCATGATTTTTTGGGATCAGCCATCTATGATTATCCCAATAGAGGTACTGAGTGGGGAGTCTCCGGGATAGCAACGTTGCTTGCCCCAGGATCCCAACCACTGTAGGGTCAGTTTTGCTCACACCGGTTTCGCTCACACCGGTTTTGTTCACACCGGTTTTGTTCACAATAGTGCACTGTGTTAATTGCCCGAATTGGAGAATAATGTCATGCGTTGTATCCGTCTTTTAGTTTCTGTACTCCTGTTCACGACCAGCGTCTTTACAGCCAGTGCATTTGCCGCGCAGATCACGGTCTACCCGGAGTGCGGGTTTCAGGGCGTGCCGGTTACACTGGACGACGGCGATTATTCTCAACGTGATCTGCGTCGTGCCGGTATTGCAGACAATACAATATCGAGTATCGTGGTGCCGGAAGGCACGCAGGTAAGATCCTATTCCAACGACCGATTCCGTGGCTCACAGGTAGCTATTGATTCCGTGGTGGCGTGTCTCGACAGCGTAGGCTTTAACGATACCATTTCATCACTGTCCATTTCATCGACACCGGTGGGTGGGTTGGCCGAGCCTATCGCTGGCATCACTGTCTATTCGGAGTGTAACTACCGTGGTCGTTCTGCAACGCTTATTCCCGGAGAGTATGCCGCACTGAGTCTGAGTCGTGCGGGCCTTGCCGATAACTCGATATCGTCGATCAAGGTGCCGGATGGCTTTGAAATTCAACTGTTTGAAAACGATTTTTACCGCGGTCGTTCCGGCACGCTTGCGGCAAACAGCGATTGTCTGGTCGAACGTTTTAACAACGTTGTGTCATCGGTCATTGTCAGTGGAGAGGCCGTCGCCACGGAACCGGTTGTTGTCAGTCAAGCGGCAAATGTTCCGCCCGTACAACTTTACAGCGCGTGTCGGTACAGTGGTAACACCGTGAAGCTGCAACCCGGCGAATACAATTCCGCCGACCTGACACGGCTTGGGTTTGCTGATAACTCGCTTGCATCTATGCAAATTCCGGCAGGCCTGTCGGTCACCGTGTATGAGCACGACTTTCAGCGCGGCGCATCAGCAGCTGCCGATGTCGATACTCCGTGTCTTGACGGATCACGCTATGCCAACACTGTGAGCTCAGTGGTGGTAAAAGTTGTTGATGAGGCACTGGTACAACGATCCGTAGTGGCAACTCAACGCACGCAGGCCGCTGCAGGTGTCCAACTCTTTGCCAGTTGTGATTACTCGGGCCGTAGTATCACACTCAAAGCCGGTGAATATATGGCAGCAGATCTTGAGCGGGCCGGGTTGCCTGACAACACCCTGTCCTCAATTCAGGTGCCAGCTGGCTACGCGATTACAATTTTTGAAAATGACTTTATGCGCGGTGGCAAACTTCGTCTCATCGAAAACGAGTCTTGTCTCGACAATCGTAACGCCGGTAACGTGGTCAGCTCCGTGTTGGTTGAATATGACAACAGTGTCGCGCCCTCGCTGCCAGCAGCTATGACCGCCGCGGAGCAGGCGCAGCTCGATACAGCACTGGTCTGCGTGAAAGAGTATGTGGACCGCAATATGTGTAGCAGTGATGCATGGAATCTGATCTCTCAGTTCTGTCAGCTAGAACAAACCGCACTGATGAATGACGGTTACCTCGAAGGACACGTCAAGGCCGGTAATTGCACCAGCCGAAACTGGCCAGAGCTGACGCGGCGAATCCAGGACACATCACTTCGCTAAATAACGCGTCAGCCAATGCTGATCGGTGGCTCCATCCCGGAGCTACAGTCCAGACTCGCCCGCGGAGCGCTAACGTGCGACGCGTTAGCTCGCCATGCTATCGAAGCCCGTCGGGCATCTGCAGGCCTAAACGCGTTCAGACACACCAATGACGACGCGCTGCTGGCACAGGCGCGGCACGCTCAGACGTTAATCAACGCAGGTCAGCAGCGCGAACTCACCGGGCTGCCATTCTCTCTGAAAGACATGTTTGCTGTGAGCGGTTACGACTGCTTTGCCGGTATGGCGCAACCGATTCCGAAGGAATGGGAACGCAGGACCGATTGGACTGACGAGGGGCCGGTGGTCAACGCGATACGGCAGAGCGGTGGTGTTATTGCCGGTATCACCCATGCCGCCGAATTGGCGGTGGGTGGTGTGGGGGTCAACGCGCATTGGGGAGCGCCGCGCAATCCGTGGGATGGCACCGAACATCGAGTAGCCGGTGGTTCGAGCTCTGGCGCTGCTATCAGTGTGATCAGCGGTGCCTGCGCGTATGCGTTAGGCACAGATACCGGTGGATCAGTCAGAGTGCCGGCCAGTGCTGCCGGCGTCGTGGGTCTTAAAACGTCCGCAGGCCTGTGGCCAGTCGAGGGTGTCGTGCCATTGGCGAGTCGCTTCGATACCATTGGCATCTTTGCCATGACGGTGGAAGACACGATGGCGGTGTTTACGGGCATTAACCTCGGCTCTGCGTCCAGTCACAGTGTCGGTGGAAGGCAAGACACAGTAACAGATGGCGCTTCAGTATCGTCAACGTTATCTTCAGTGTCGCTGGCATCGATCCGCTGTCGACGGGCATCAGCGTGTGCGTGGGACGGACTTGACGATGGTATTCAATCTGCTGTCGATACAGCACTCAATGATTGCGGCGCTGTGGGTTTGGTCTGTGAGGATCATGACGAGGGTTTGTTCGAGCAGGCAGCACAGGTGCGTGATGACGGGCCAAACACGGCAGCGTATGAGGCGTACCGGCTTGTCGCGTCAGCCCCCGGACTACTGGACACTTTGTCGCCCTATGTTCGCGATTTTATTGCTAGCGGCAAAGATGTCACCGCCGAGACATACCAGCAACGCGTCAAGGCACTGATGGTGTGGCGTCAACAGGTGTCACAGTGGGTGTCGGTGCACGATATTATCGTGTGCCCCACATTACGGTGGACGCCTCCCACTATAGCCGCGCTGGCATCTCCCGAAGCGTATGCGCGCTACAGTGATGGCCTGTTACATAACACGGTGTTGCCCAGCGTTAGCGGACTGTGTGCCATAACGCTACCGGTTGGCCTAGACGCCGCAGGTATGCCGGTTGGGTTGCAACTTTGCGCGCGTGCCGGAAACGAGCGCGCACTTTTACAGGTAGCGCTCACGATAGAGCGAACGATTGGTACGGGATGGCAACGTTGCGGATCTCCACCGTTACTTAATCGGGCGCTATAATGGGCGGACGGTATAATGGGTGGGCGCTATAATAGGGCTATCGGCAGAATAACCCTGCCATTTTCTCCCGGATAACACACAGATTATGAGAGATAACATGCGATTGATTACGCCGGTGTTACAGGTTTTGGACAGCGTCAGGGAAAACGTCTCGGGTAATATTTCGGGCAACACGCGTAGCCGTTTGTCGTCGCGGGTTGTATCCAGAGGCAGTTTGGTATTGGCCATTGCGTTGATGACAGCGTGCTCGACTGTAAAATACAGTGCGTACGAAAAGCTGGGCATCCACAAGCGTGATTTGCTGGTCGACAACGTCGAGGACACGCGCGATGCACAACAAGAGGCGCAAGAGCAATTTAAAGATGCACTGGAAAAATTCGGATCGGTCGTCAAGATTGAAGAGACAAGCCTGAAGAAAGCCTACGATGCGCTGAATGACGAATATGAAGACAGTGTCGACGCAGCGGATGAGGTGTCTGGCAATATTCGTGAGGTCGAGGAGGTTGCTGAAGATCTGTTCGCAGAGTGGGAAGATGAAATCGGTCAGTACACCGATGCTAACCTGCGTCGCGGGAGCCAGAACCAGCTCAAGCAAACCCGCGATCGATACCGGGTTATGCATCGCGCCATGCTGGAATCTGAAAAAAGTATGAAACCAGTGCTGGCCACGTTCAAAAATAATGTGCTGTTTTTAAAGCACAACCTGAATGCGCAGGCTATCGGCTCATTGCAGTCAACGTTTGGTGACTTGCAAGGCGACATCGACGTACTGGTTCAACAAATGAATCGCTCTATCGAGCGTTCTAACCAGTTTATCGCTGAAATGAAGCCGGGCTAGCCTGCTCAGAGACCGACGCGTATGTCTGATTCTAACGGCCCGGCCGATCAACACCCCGGTGAAAGCGGGGCTGATAGTCGGGATGAGCCTGTGCTCGACAGGCGCCAGCAATTGCTGAATGAGTCGGGCGTGCTGGGTTGGGATGAACTGGTCAAACACTTTGCCAGAGGCGTTGTGGTCAAAGTAGAGTGCGATGTCGATCTGATCGATGTGGCGATGTCTTTTTGTGAAGACAACGCGGCAGCAGTCAGTCAATGGCTCGACGCCGGTGCCGTGCAACGGGCCAGTGATGACGATGCTCGTCGCTGGACAACAGAGAACCCACATTTTCGTTGTGTTGTCACAGCACCGTGGGTGCTTGTGCAACAACTCGACAACTCCATCACCCGGCACTGAAAAAAGCCAGCAGACCGTTTGGCTTTTATCCGGTGAGTCAGTGACGGTCGGCGGTTTTCAGGATAGCCTGAAAACCCAACACTGCGCTCAGTAATCCGTTGGTAACCTCGTGTTCAATCGCTTTGACGTCGGCCTGAATTCTCGGATCATGACGGTAACGGGTGATCGCATGTTCCTCCACCAGTGACCACATCCAATTCACCTGCTGCTGTTGTCGGCGTGATGTCAATTCACCGTTGTGTGTCATGGTGTTAAAAAATTCGCCCATTGTCTCCAACAATTGATCAGTGCCGATATTGTGCAGTGCGCTGACAGTCATAACCGGTGGTATCCAGTCTGGATGTAACGGGGTAAGAATGTGCAATGCGCGTTCGTAGGTTGAAGCGGCAGAACGCGCGGCAGCCTCGTTGCCGGGGTCTGCTTTGTTGACGACAATCATATCGGCGATCTCAAGAATACCTTTCTTGATGCCCTGCAATTCGTCACCGGCGCCGGGTAACATCAACACCAAATAAAAGTCGACCATGTCAGCAATGCTGACCTCCGATTGTCCGACACCGACGGTCTCAACCAAAATAGTATCGAACCCGGCTGCCTCGCATAACAACATGGTCTCCCGTGTTTTACGGGTAACGCCGCCCAGGGTTCCTGCAGAAGGTGAGGGACGGATATAGGCATTGGTATTGTTGGCCAGCGCAGGCATGCGGGTTTTATCGCCGAGAATGCTGCCGCCACTGCGTGTACTGCTGGGGTCTACGGCAAGCACGGCAAGCGTTTGGTTAGAGTCGGTGAGGCGTTGTCCGAGTGTTTCGATAAAGGTGCTTTTGCCAACACCCGGCACACCACTGATACCGATGCGCCGTGCGTTACCGGTGTGCGGCAGTAGCGCCTGTATCAGTTCAACAGCCACGGCCTGATGCTCTGGATGGCTGGACTCTATCAGCGTGATGGCACGTGCCAAGCCGCCTCGATGACCACTGAGCACGCGCTCGGCATAGTCTGCCGCTGACAACAGTTTACCCATCAGTCGGCCGGATTAAATCCGAGGGATTCATTCAGTTTGTCGAGCAGTTCAACTGCGGCATCTGCGATAACCGTTCCGGGCGGATAGATGGCGCTGGCACCGGCTGCCCGCAACGCAGCATGGTCGTCTGGGGGTATCACGCCGCCAACCACAATCAGCGCGTCTTCCCGGCCTTCAGCATCCAATGCACTGCGTAACGCGGGCACCAATGTCAGGTGACCTGCGGCAAGTGAGCTGACCCCGACAACATGCACGTCGTTTTCGACCGCTTGACGTGCGGCTTCTTCGGGTGTTTGAAAGAGTGGGCCAATATCAACATCGAAGCCGATGTCGGCAAACGCGCTGGCGATAATTTTTTGTCCGCGGTCATGTCCGTCCTGTCCCATCTTTACAATCAGGATTCTGGGTCGGCGACCGTCATTAGCCGAAAACGCGTCGATTTTCTGTTTGATGGTATCCAAGGCTGTGCCGCCCTCCTGCAGCGTTCGCTGGTATATACCCTGTATAGAGCGTATTTCTGCAACATGCCGACCAAATGTGGTCTCAAGGGCTGCTGACATTTCACCCACGGTTGCCTGTGCACGTGCCGCATTGACCATCAGTTCGAGTAAATTGGCATCGTCGGCCGAAGCGCCTGCCGTCAGTGCTTCAATGGCCTCGCGGTGTTGATCGGCGTTACGGTTTTGTTTGAGTCTGTTGAGTTTTTGCAGTTGGGCCTCACGGACGGCGGAGTTGTCGACCTGTCGAACCTCAACGTGTTCTTCTTCGCTGAGTTGGTATCGGTTAACACCCACCACCGTCTGTTGCCCGGAATCAATGCGAGCCTGCGTTCGGGCAGCGGCTTCTTCGATGCGAAGCTTTGGAATACCGGCTTCGATGGCAGCCGCCATGCCTCCCTCGGATTCGACTTCACTGATGTGACTCCATGCTCGGGTAGCTAACTTGTGGGTTAAAGACTCCATAAAGTAACTGCCCCCCCAAGGGTCTGCCGGGTGACAGGTACCACTCTCGGCTTGCAACAAAAGTTGTGTGTTGCGGGCAACACGAGCGGAGAATTCAGTCGGTAACGCAAGTGCCTCATCGAATGCATTGGTGTGCAGTGATTGCGTACCGCCTTGCGTTGCAGCCATCGCTTCAACACAGGTTCGTGTGATGTTGTTATAGACGTCTTGGGCGGTCAGGCTCCAACCCGAGGTTTGTGTGTGGGTTCTGAGGCTGGTAGAGCGCGGATTGCTCGGGCCAAACGGTTTGATCAGTTTGGCCCACAACAATCGTGCTGCACGCAACTTTGCTATTTCCATGTAGTAGTGCATGCCTGTCGCCCAGAAAAACGATAGCCGCGGTGCAAACGCATCGATAGACATACCGGCCTCAATACCGGCCCTCACATATTCCACGCCATCGGCCAGTGTATAGGCGAGCTCCAGGTCTGCTGTCGCTCCGGCCTCTTGCATGTGATAACCCGAGATACTGATGCTGTTAAAGCGAGGCATCTCAGCGGCTGTGTAAGCAAAGATATCGGCAATGATTCTCATCGAGGGTGCCGGTGGATAGATATAGGTGTTACGCACCATAAATTCTTTCAAAATATCGTTTTGTATCGTGCCCGAGAGCTCCTTGTGCGTCACACCCTGTTCTTCACCGGCCACGATGTACAATGCGAGTATGGGCAGCACGGCACCATTCATCGTCATCGACACACTCATTTGGTCGAGCGGTATTTGATCAAACAGCTCGCGCATGTCCAAAATGGAATCGATAGCAACGCCTGCCATCCCGACATCACCCGTGACTCTCGGATGATCAGAGTCATACCCGCGATGGGTGGCAAGATCAAACGCCACCGACAATCCCTTTTGACCGGCAGCGAGGTTCCGACGATAAAACGCGTTACTGTCTGCCGCAGTAGAGAACCCGGCGTACTGGCGGATAGTCCACGGCCTCGTGACATACATGGTGGGATAGGGTCCGCGCAGGTAGGGTGCAAAGCCCGGCAGGCTGTCGAGGTAATCGAGCGAAGCTATGTCGTCTGGCGTATGGATAGGCGGTATCTCAATGCCTTCCATGGTCTGCCACGGTTGATGCTCCGGCTGAGGTTCTGATCGCCGCGCAGAATCGCCGGGGGGTGTCACAGGTGGTGTTTCAGGTGGTGTTTCAGGTGTCCAATTAATCGTTGAAAAATCAGGTAACGTTGTCATGAGTGGTCTGCTCCTGACGCCATGCTATTGGAGTTCGTGCTATCGGATTGCAAGATTTCCAAATTAACCAACAAACGCTGTAAAAAATCCAACTGGTCCATGCCCCGATACAACCACTGGTCTTGCGGCAGTGTTAGTGTCAACCGTCCGGGTTTTTCTACCAGATACAGCGTGTGACCCGTATACTCATCAATCACCGTGTCGATGGTCTCAGGCAGCACGGCGGGATCAGCGCAAATAATCACAATCGTCGCATCAGGTGCCAACGCATTGTTGGTTGCTGAACCCTCGGTGTAGACTTGCGGTTCGTTTAAGGTAATACCCGCGGTTGCCAGAAGATTTCGGGCAAATTCAAACCTCGGTAAATAGGCTGGCCGATCACCCAAGGCGATAGCGTTTATTGCCGGTCTTTGTTGCGCAGTCACAGTGTGTTGCTCGACAACATCTCTGAGCCGTTCAAATTCTCGGGTTAGCGCAAAACCGCCGTTATCCGGTGGCACTGCACGTTGTTCCACTGTCGCATAGTCGGTTGTGCCGATGGCGCGATGACGACCGAAGCGCACGCCCTGCAGCGCCTTATTATCTGCCTCGCGAATGGCCTGGTTAATAGTACCGGCGCTATTGGCCAGGGAACCACTGGCCTCGATGGTCTGAAAGGCCTGCCAGGCTGACGCGCACAGTTGTTCGGTGATTGACTCAATGTACCCGGAGCCCGCCAATGGGTCGACCACACGATGCAAGCCTGACTCTTCCATCAGTAACCAAGCGGTGTTGCGGGCAATACGTTCGGCGCGTGTTTGCTCAGCGGTATTTCCCGAGAGCAAAAACGGCAGTATTTCAATGGAGTCTGCACCGCCCAGTGCTGCCGCAGCTGCTGCGATAGAGGCACGCATAATATTGTTGGTTGGTTCGTAACGCGTCATCATGCGTCGCGATGTTTGCACATTCACTGTTAATGCAGCATCAGATGCAGGTACACCACACGCGGTAGCGAGTCTTGCCCACAACACGCGAGCTGCTCTTAGTTTTGCGGCACTGATAAAGTAATCGGTATCGGTGGTCATTAAGCAGCCTATTTGCGCCGCGGCATCTTTTGAACTGAATCCGGCCTCCAGTAGCAGCGCCAGATTATATTTAAATCCGGCGAGCATCATGCTCAGTTCCTGTACGGGTGTTGCGCCTCGGTAGGCCAGAGCAGTGAGATCGATACACACCGCTTTCAAAGACGGATAATGTTTGTGACAATCGCCGGCAATGGTCTGTAATGCTGCATGAAAGCCGGCCATATCGAGTGTGTTGTCGTTAACACGGTTAGCAGCGAGCAGCAGGTTCACCGGATCAAGCCCTAGATTCCCGCGTATTTCGTGGGTCTTGTCAGAGCGGGTTGCCAATACGTTGAGGTAGGCCTGCGCGGATGCCAGAGTCCTTTGCATCGTAGACTCAACCCGAGACGTCGTGTCATCTTCCGAAACAGGGTGTTGCCAATGCACACCAACCATGGATAAGTGAACGTCTGCCAACAATGGTGTTAGCAAACTCTGCATCAGTGTGACGGCAGTAGCGGGTATGGCTGTCGAGACGGTATCGGTGGGGTAGGTTTGCAGATGCAGTTCACTGACCCCTTGCTGCAACGCATCGTGTAATTGTTGGTGTGTTGTGGCGTCGTTGTTGATCGGTACGCTTTGGCGTACGCGCCATCCGTTTTCTGATTGCCCGAGCGGGTGTGTGCCTGCGAGAAACGGAAATTGTCCGGGCGGAATATAGGGTTTGTCAGCGCCGGTATCTGCGCCGGTATCTGCGCCGGTATCTGAGGCTGTATACAGGGGCTTTACCGCAATGCCGTCAGCTGTGATTTTATCTAACGATGCAACGGTAGTTTTACCTGCCGCTTCAACGGTTCGTTGCCACTCATCCAGCGATACCGGTGGGAAGTCGTCGGCGAGACTCAATGGTGTTGTTGCGTCTGACTGATTGGTCACAGGGTCTCCATCAGGTTAGGGAAAGCCAAACCGATACGGTTCATTTTATTGTCTAAAGACACTGTCCAGACACACTGTCCAGAGCTATTGATTTGGGTCACTGTCCCGGATCATATTCCAGGGTCGCACTCTTGGCTCGTATTCTTGGGTCGTATTCTTGGGTCGTTGTTTCGAATCATTGTTTCAGGTCGTGATTTCGGGTCGTAACTTCGGGTTGTCGATTTGAGCTGTCGTTTAGGGGCATCCATAGCACAGGTACCTTGTTAAAAATGCCTGCCGCGCCAAGCTAGCGTCATTATAAGGCAGCCACGGCATCACGCGTGTGATTCTCATTATTGCCTCTCTAATGTTACCGCTTTCTGTAAGACACAGGCGTTGGCCGGCGATACCGCATAGTTTTTATTGGCCCGCTTTTACCGGCCAGCTATTACCGACCCGTATTTTTGCACAGCTTTTTTGACCGTGTAGGATCTGGCGCAAGTTTACCTGGCCGAGGCGCACATGATGCTGGCCCGCGTGGCAGTGCGTTCGCGAAAAAAGGCGTAGACGGGTGTATGAGTT
>CALDUO010000116.1 GCA_937923745.1 uncultured Granulosicoccaceae bacterium | reverse complement strand
ATAAAAAATGCAGCGAGGTCCAGATGAGTTTCATCCGGGATAGCCTCGATAGGCATCCCCGCTGCAACACTACCCAACAGAGGTATCAGAAAATTCTCGGGAACATCCGCACCGGTGGTGTCAGTGCCGATAAAAAACGGTAGCGCCTGCAGCCCTTGCGAGGCACCGTCAATTGGGCTGTCGATCGCACCGTCAGCCACATTGGCCTCTGCTGGATTGGCAGCACCGATACTCACCACATTGGCAATCGCATCGCCATGCACCGCTGGCAATGCCCTGCCAGAATCTGATATGCCAGAATCTGATATACAGGAACCCGTTATGCCAGAGTCTGCACTGCCAGAGTCTGCCCTGCCAAAATCTGGCGAGCCATGACCCGGTAAGCCAGACGTGGCGCTACCGGACACAGGGCTACCAGACACGGGGCTACCAGACGCAGGGCTACCGTATACAGGGTTGCCGTGTACGGGGCTGCCGGGCAGTTGTGCCATGGCACCGGCAGGGGTCGCTGCCAACCTGAGGCCACGCCAACCCTTGCCTTCCCTGACCAGCTGCCCTTTTTTGACGAGCGACTGTACGTAACGATGCACCGTGCCACGCGACCGATGGTCGAGTGCTTCTGCGAGTTCGCTAATGGTGGGAGACACGCCATGCCGGTCGATGTATTCACGAATGGCGTCCAGGACGCGGGTTTCAAGCATGGTCAGCATAAATGTACTCCAGATGTTCTCCTTTGATAATAGAGAACATTCAGAGAATATTCAAGTCAACGTTGCCCTGCCAGTTCCAACTCGATTTCGTCACCGGTCAGCCAAACGTCGCAAATCTCGGCGATTAGCCCCGGTGACAACCGACCACGACCTTTTAACGCGCATTCCCAGATAGTGGCCGTACGCCAACCTGACGACCGGAGCAGTTGCATCTGCCGTTGATCGCGGCGGGCGTTGCCACCTATCTTGGCCGACCAGAACGCCTGCCTGGTTTTGGGCAGGCTAAACAGATGGCAGTCATGGCCGTGCCAAAAACAGCCATGTACAAAAATAACAGCGCGGTATTTGGGAAACACAAGGTCAGGCTTGCCGGGCAAGCCTTTGACATGCAACCGATAACGAAAACCACGGGCAAACAACAATTGACGTATGACCCGCTCGGGTTTCGTGTCTCGACTTTTAATACCGGACATCATGCGACTCCGGGTTGTCGCCGTCACCCGGTCAGCCATAGACGATCATGCACTGACACACGCAGTATCCAACCGATTACCGGCTATAGGGCATGCCTTGTGTATTCACATACAGTGAGTACACCGACGTACTCGCCGCCATAAACAAACGGTTTCGATGCAAGCCACCAAAACAGACATTGGCACAGCGTTCAGGCAACGCTATGCGGCCAATCGGTTTACCGGATGCATTAAAGATGTTCACGCCATCCAGTGATGCGTCACCCATGCCCCAACCACACCACAGGTTACCGGCGGTATCCACCCGAAATCCGTCAGGCGTACCACCGTCATCAGCAGCAATCAGAATACGCTGGTTGGATAACTGATAGGACGCTCCTACATCGAGCGCCAGTATGTGTCGCGGCGTGCCTCGCGACTCAACCACATACAACATCGATTCATCCGGTGAAAACGCGAGCCCGTTAGGTTGGTTGATACCCTCGGCTACCAACAGAACATCGCCATCGGGTGTAATACAGTAAACATTCGATTCGAGCTCCGGCGTTGCACGCTCGCCTTCATAATTACCCAGAATGCCGAATACCGGATCGGTAAACCAGACAGATCCGTCCGACTTGCACACGATGTCGTTCGGAGAATTTAACTGCTTGCCCTGATAATGGCTGGCCAAGGTCGTTATGCTGCCATCATATTCCGTGCGCGTGACACGACGGGTCAGGTGCTCGCAGGTCAGTAACCTGCCAGCGATATCACGCGTATTGCCGTTACCGTTATTGGACGGTCCCCGAAACACCCGGGTGGTACCCGATACTTCTTCCCACAGGTACATCACGTTCCCGGGCACGTCACTCCAAATTAAAGACCGAGTGTCACCGAACCACACCGGCCCCTCGCACCAACGATACCCGGTCGTCAGCCGTTCTACTTTTGCCAATGGCAGACGGTATTGATCAAATTCGGGATCCAGTGATATCACTGCGGGGTCGGGATAACGTTGCGACGGTTCCCAGCTCATGACAGACACCTCGTTTTTGTACGTAGTGATTCAGGCACACCATAAACAAGACCGGCCACCGCACCCAGAGCCACTGCGCGCCCACAACTGTCGCCACCGCAACGAATATTGTCGAGCACCGCCTCTTCAAAGTGTTTGGTCGACTTCAGAATATGCCAAACAACCGGAAGCCCCTGCTTCACATGACATGGCATTCCAAATCGGTTGGCAGCAGCCAGCGGATCGTAGTGCTCGATAGCCAGAGCCTCACATAATAACTCACCCAGCTCGCCCGGGGTTGCGATGGCAGCGTCGTTGAGTGCTGTCTCCAGAGACTTGCCCTGGCCAAGACCCTGCAAGCTGATGAACAAAGCAGCAGCTGCCGCATGCGCAGTCTCGTCGGTTGACACCACCGATACCGCAGCATGCATCTGATCGAGACTGGCACCGGCCGAGAATAGCGCGGGCACAGGGGTGAGTGCCGGATGCTGGTCGTCGACCATACCGCTGACCGCAGGTGCATCCTCACCGAATTCAATCAGTTTGGCGATCAGTGCTTTGGTCGGCCGATCGGCATAGCCCGAATACTCACCACAAGGCCCAAACACGCTCATAAAACGCACCTGATGAGCACCGACGCTGTACTCGCCCGCTGGCGACAGACTCTGCGCCACCACACGCACTGCCTCGCCGTATTGCGATAAGTCGCCAGCACGTTTACCCGGATGCGCAAAATAACCCTGTCGCCCCTCATAGTGGGCTTGGTCTGGCGCACGAAACAGCAAAGGACCGGTAGTCTCAATGCGAGCTATTTGGCTTTGATCGTACAGCCAATGCAAACCCATCGCCGCAGCATCTGCAACCAATGCACCAGTGACGACATCAGTATTTATCATTCTTGTTCTCCGACCACAATAAAACACCTCAGTATCCAGCGCGCGCGTTTCACGTCACTACGCTGCGCTACCCAGTCTATGACCCAAACAACATCATGAGCCAACTGACATACCCCAATAACATAAACCCGATAACGTAAACCCGATAACATAAACCCGGTCACATAAACCCACTAACATAAACCGGATAACGTCACCCAAATTACATAACCGAGGCGACATGACCCAACCGGCTACCTGATTTTCACTTGAGATTTCACGCCAACACTCGCATCGGTCATCACACCAATAGAGACCCACCGAAGCCCTGACCAAATCGTAGGGCTCGGAGACAACGAAACATCGACAGGACAGGCACCGCCACCATACCGACTTTATCACTGATCGTGTCAGCCTTCTTTTATTCAGAAAGCGCCGATCGATCTTGGCCTTTTAAATCGGCATTACAGTATGATGTCAATAAGTACCGAGCACCAACAACACGGCGCTGGCACACGATACTGGCACACGGTACTGGCACAGGGTGCTGTAACTTGGGCACTGAAACTCGCACTGGCTCTGAACGCCATAACATCTGCCACGACACGAATAGAGCACAAGCTATGACCCACAAAACATGTGTAATCGGCGCAGGCTCCTGGGGCACAGCACTCGCGGCTCATTTAGCGCGCTCTGCGCAGTCCGAAGACACCGTTGTGCTGTGGGGACGTGACTCCGATGCGATGCGTGCGATGCAAGACAACGGGGTTAACGA
This sequence comes from uncultured Granulosicoccaceae bacterium, assembly GCA_937923745.1. Taxonomy (GTDB): domain Bacteria; phylum Pseudomonadota; class Gammaproteobacteria; order Granulosicoccales; family Granulosicoccaceae; genus CALDUO01. Next base: position 6,800 of record CALDUO010000116.1, on the reverse strand, counting down.
GCGGTATCTGCCGTCGCAACGTTTGCCCGACAAGCTTTCTTACAGCAGCGACCTTGCCTTTGCCACCAGCAACGCCGAGTTACTGGTCGTAGCAACTCCTTGCCAGCATTTCAGCCAGCTGCTGACCTCACTGAAACATTATCCACCCAGTGTCCGTTACCTCGTCTGGGCCTGTAAGGGCATGCATCACGGGCGTTTTCCGAGCGATATGTTCCACACGTACAACAGCAGCCTGCAGCTCGATGATAAAGCGCCCGACGGTGCCGTTATCTCTGGACCCTCGTTTGCCGGCGAGCTGGTAGAGGGCCTGCCGACTGCCACAACTATCGCCGCCAACACAATCAGCACAGCCGACGCGGTCAGCGCGCGTTTTCATGCTGATAATTTCAGAGCTTACAGCTCTGACGATATTATTGGCGTACAAATGGCGGGCGCGTTCAAAAATGTCTACGCAATTGCTGCCGGTATCTCTGACGGGTTGGGGTTTGGTGCCAATGCCCGCTCCGCATTAATCACACGTGGGCTCGCAGAGCTCATGCGGTTAGGTCATGCACTCGGCGCCAACCCGGCAACCCTGACCGGCCTGTCGGGTATGGGTGATTTGGTGCTGACGTGTACCGATAATCAGTCACGTAACCGGCGTTTCGGATTGGCCATTGGGCAGGGGATGGACAATGACAGCGCCCTCGCATCCATCGGACAGGTCGTCGAAGGTGTGAATACCGCCAACGAGGCGTACCAACTCTGCCAAAAGCACGGGATCGACATGCCTATCGTTCATGAAGTCTATCAAGTCGTTCATGCACACAAAAAACCGGCAGATGCTGTGATCAGCCTGTTACAACGAGCACCCAAGACCGAACAACAACTGTAAGAGTCAAACGACACATGCCAGCTACAAACACCACGAATAACGAGGCGTTGTTGCCACCCTGGACCTATCATTCCAGCGAATTTTTGCAACTCGAAAAAGAGACACTGTTTAAAGCGTCTTGGTTATTTGTCGGACATGTCTGTGAGGTACCCCACGCCGGTGACTACATAACCTTTGATGCATTCGACGAACGTATCATGATCGTCCGCAACGAGACCGGTGACCTCAATGCGTTTCATAACCTGTGCCGTCATCGCGGTGGCCGTATTCTTGATCAACGCACGGGCCGGTGTGACGGCGCGATGACCTGCCCTTTTCACGGCTGGCGATATTCGTTCGATGGCAAGCTTCAGGGTGTACCTGCAGCGCGCACTTTTCCCGGGCTACAAAAAGACACCGTGTCTCTGGCCGGCATCGCGCTGGAAGTCTGGCTCGGGTTTATCTTTATAAAGATAACATCCGGCGCAGACGCCACCGGCAACATCGGTAACAACACTGATGATCAAGCTTCTGTAGCAGCACTGCTTGCGCCTATCAAAGACGAAGTACTGCCCTACAACACCGCTGCGCTTGAGCCGTATGGTGACCGGTATGACGAATTGGTACCGTACAACTGGAAAGTCATCCATGACATTGATAACGAGGGCTATCATGTTCCGATTGGTCATCCCTCGTTACAACAGCTGTACGGACACGATTATCGTGACTACGAGGAAGACGGTTTCTCAAAAGCCGCTGGCACTGTCTCCACCAAAGCCGCGAAGCTCTGGAGTGTCAGACACTATCAAAACATGCTGCCCGCCTTCGATCACTTGCCGGAGTCGGCACAGCGCAAGTGGCTCTACATACAGTGGCAACCCAACGCGGTCGTGACGTTCTACCCGGAAATGGTCGAGGTGTATATGACCCTACCGGTCGATACCGGCCACACGCGATTTATTTCCCAATGTTATGCACTGCCGGACGCCCGGCGTGAAGTTGCCGCTGCCCGTTATCTCAATTACCGCATCAATCGTATCACCGGTGTCGAGGATGAGCAGTTTGTCAAAGATTTGAGCGACGGTTTGAAATCAAGTGCCTGGCAACCGCCGATGCTGTCTGAACTTGAGGCGGGTGTGCTGCGGTTTCATCAATACATTCGCAGCCGCATTCCGGTTGCAGCCCTGCAAACCGCACCACCTGCGGGAGAGACCGCCAACGTTAATCGCACCCTGTGAGCAGTCACAGGAGCACAGGTACCAACGCATAAACCACAGGCACAGTGACCTCGCTGACGACAATCGCGCAAAGAGTTGTGTATTCGGTTTTGCTCGTGTAAAAATGAACCGAAGCACTTGTTTGGTTTTCCGGAGGAAGTCACCTTGATGAGTCACACCGCTGTCCAGCCTGTCATCACAATCAAATCTTGCGTCGTTGCTGCACTGACTGCATTAGCCACCGTCGTCGCTGGCGCTGCACACGCCGAAGGCACACTCAATGTCTACAATTGGGGCGAATACATCGGCGAGGAGACCATTGCCAATTTCGAAAAAGAATTCGGTATCGAGGTCACCTATGACAACTACGACTCTGTTGAAACCGCCGATGCAAAACTACTCGCCGGCAGTTCTGGCTACGATGTCGTCAGTCACTCGGGCACCATGATCGGCCGACTCATCCCCGCCGGTATCTTGCAACCCATCGATAAAAACCAACTCCCGAATTTTAAGCACATGCGTGAAGACGTCATGGGTCAGCTCGATGCCAACTGGGATCCGGGTAACCAATACATCGTGCCCTACATGTGGGGAACTCACGGCGTAACTTACAACGCTGAGATGGTCAGCGCTGTGTTACCCGATGCGCCCATCGGCTCGCTTGATCTTATCTTCGATCCGGCCAACATGGAAAAACTCGCCGAGTGTGGCGTCTCGTTTCTCGATTCACCCACCGATGTGATCCCCATGGCATTGGCCTACCTCGGACTCGACCCGGCATCCACCAATCGCGCCGACTACGAAAAAGCAGGCGAACTGCTGGCAACCATACGTCCTCATATCAAAACCTTCGATAACTACGCCTACCAGCGCATGCCCGAAAAAGAATTCTGTGTAGCCGTGACATGGGGGCCAGATGGACTCCTCGCCATGTCAGGTGCAGCAGAAGCCAACACCGGCGTCGTGCTCGATTTTTTTGCACCTGAGGGTAAAGGCGCTGCGAACGTCTGGGTCGACGGCTGGGTTATTCCGGCGGACGCCAAAAACGTTAAAAACGCTCACCTGTTTCTGAACTACATGATGCGCCCGGAAGTCGGTGCCGACGACTCCAACTACACGTGGTACGCTACAGCCAACCAAGACGCTATTCCGCTGGTAGACGAAGAGGTCACATCAAGCGCTGCTGCCTACCCGACCGCCGAAGCCGTTGCCGATATGTATACACTGAGCGTTGTTCCACCCAAGGTCGAGCGTATCCGCACCCGCACCTGGACCAACTTCAAGGCGGGTTCCTGAGTATCGTAGCCTGAAGCCTGCACCGTCCCGTGCAGGCCAGACCCCGTGCCAAACTCTATGCCAGACTCTATGCCAGACTCCGAGTCTGCGGCCGGGCATGACCTCAGGTCTCGGGTCAGGTCTCGGGTCAGGTCTCGGGTCAGATCCGGGCTTGGTTTTGGCACCGGAACATAGCGTGTTATTCGTCGCTTTGGCCAGATCATCGCAACCCGATCCGTTGGAGCACCCGGTCCTTGCCGGATTAACACCAGGTTGTCAGCGTATTTCGCAGATTTTGGTAACCATCATCATGAGCGGGCTCTATGGGTAACGCACTTGACCGCTTTAACGTACCGCTGCTTAACGCTGATTTTAATGATCGTGTGGTGTCGATACCGGATCAGCATAGCTGGAAAAACGCGGGTACCAAAGGTGTGTCCGTGCACTTTCTGGAAGTGGCGTTTCCGGTGAATCCCCGGTATACGGTTTTGGTGCAGTTCGAACCGGGCAGTCGATTTCGGTTACCGGCACAACACGGCGGCATTGAATGCCTGGTGCTCAACGGCTGGATTAACAGCAAGGCACAATCGTACGGGCCAGGCGCCTACCTTCGCATTCCAACGACTGGAGAGCATCGCTTCTACAGTGCATCAGGCTGCCTCTTATTCGTAAAACTCGGAGAATTTGGTCGTGACGATACCGAGCTTCGCCTGATTGATACCCACGAGGAAAAAGCGTGGCTACCGGGGCCCGTTGAACACACCAGTGTGTTACCGCTGCATATGCATAACCGGCGCAGCATTTTTATGATTCGCTGGGACAAGGCGACAGCGTTTCAGCCCGGTATTGACCCGACCGGCGAAGAGTTGTTTGTTGTCACCGGCCAGCTGCATGATTTTGCAGGCGAGTACCCGACACACTCATGGATACGTAATCCCGTGCCGGTCTGGCAAACATGGAAAGCCACCGAAGGCACCATTGTTTATTACAAAAACGGCCACTTTCCGGCGGGTTATGACCGTTAGCAACAACACACACCCGGTCGTACCGCTCAACCCAGATTCCCTCGCACGCGATATCAAACGATGGGCGAGTGCTGCCGGGTTTCAGTTCTGTGGTATCACCGACACCGATTTGGGCGAACACGAAACGCATTTGCTCAATTGGTTAAACGATGGTTTCCATGGTGACATGCACTACATGGAACGTCATGGCACCAAACGCAGCAGACCAGCGACATTGGAACCAGGCACCATTCGCATCATCAGCGTCAGAATGAATTATTGGCCGGAGCATGCACAGGCAGCAACTGCCGTACTGGAGAATCCGTCCATCGGGTACGTATCGCGTTATGCCCTGGGGCGCGACTACCACAAGCTGATGCGCAAAAAATTGCAGCAACTCGCCGAGCGCATACAGACGCAGGTTGGTGACTTTGGCTTTCGTGCCTTTGTCGACAGTGCACCCGTACTCGAAAAAGCCATCGCAGAACAGGCTGGCTCTGGCTGGATCGGCAAACACTCCAACCTGTTGACCCGCGAGGGCTCCTGGTTTTTTCTGGGCGAAATTTATACAAACCTCGCACTACCGCTTGATACACCCACCACCGCCGGGCATTGTGGTGAATGCACACGTTGCATCACAGAGTGCCCGACCAATGCCATTGTCGCACCTTACCGCGTTGATGCAAGACGTTGTATTTCATACCTGACGATCGAAAACCGCGGCAGCATACCCGAAGCCTTTCGCTCTCAAATGGGTAACCGTATTTATGGGTGCGACGATTGCCAGCTGGTGTGCCCGTGGAATCGTTTTTCTGACACGACGGATCAACCAGATTTTGAAGCGCGTCACAATCTGGATGCTACAGCCCTTACGATGTTGTTCCAGTGGACCGAGGCGCAGTTCCTGACGCGCATGGAGGGCTCGCCTATTCGGCGTATCGGGTATGAGTGCTGGCTTCGTAATATTGCTGTCGCACTGGGCAACAATCCCGGCTGTGACGAGGCCTACACTGCGCTGCTTGCGCGCCAGCATGACAATAGCCCATTGGTTCGCGAACACGTCGCGTGGGCGCTGGAGCGCCACCAACCCTAACCTCCGCTCCCCTGTCTCTATCCCCCGGCCCTATCCCCCCGGCCCTATCCCCTGTCCTTGGCACCTGTTCCTTGGTTCGAAACGTGCTTTTTTCGTAAAAATGCGCGGACCGCCAAGTTTTGATCAAGTTGTACCCCGGACCGCCGACAAATCTACCGTACTTATCCCGATTTGTGGAGAAACCTGAGATGGCCCGTTCGTCCGATTCCTTTTTTCTGCTCGCGTTACTGAAAGACAAAACCTTTCAGGCACGCGAGATCCGCAGAGTAGCCCTGTTCTCAATGGTCTACCTGGCAATCACGACCCTGTTGCTGGGCGTGTTTTATCACGTCATGCTCGGAAAGCTCGTCGCTGGCACAGCGCCGCTGTTTTTCGTGTCAGAGGATATGCAGCGTTTTAATGAAATGGTGCCAGGCCTTGCGGCGGTCTTGGGTCGATGGGTGCTGATCATGATGATTGTGAATGTCGTCGTTACCACTGGCATTGGCATTTACATCACACGCAAACTGGGTCATCCGCTGATGGCAATCAAACGGGCACTGCGCCAAATTGGCGAAGGTGATCTCGATATCCGTCTGCGTGAAACCGATGACCGTGATTTCGCAGACATCTCCGAAGCACTGCAACTCGCGATGACCGAAGTGCGTCGTCATATAGCGTCGGCCAAACAACAAGTCGATACATTAAGCGAACTGCAAAACCAGCCTGCCAAGAATGAAGACGAGATCAAGGTTGCCCTCGCTACTGCAAAAGGCACACTGGATTACTTCTCCACAGGTGCGCCCGAGCGTGCATCGGCAGCAGATCAATCCTAATCATTCACCGTTGAAACGGAAAGCAAACATGTTCACTAACTCACTGTTGAACTCAATGTGCGCGGCCCTTGCGGTAGTAGGAATATCGGCTTGCGGAGGCGGCGGTGGTGGCGATCAGGCGTTAAACGATGCGCCTGATCCGCGCGCTGCTTACCTCAACGTATCAGTCGATTCATTCTACTTTGGTACCCGGGATGTCGGTACCAGTACCACGCAAACCATTGAGCTGGCCAATTGGAGTGGCGACAAATACCCGATCAACCAGTTACTGATTAATGGCGAGCATTCGGAAGAATTTGCCAGCAGTTACGCTGGCGGCATCATTCTGGAACCTGCCCAGAAAATACTGGTTGATGTGACGTTCACGCCGATCACCAACGGCATCAAGGCCGCAAGCCTTGACGTGGACTACGACATCATCCCGCAGGTCACCCCGGAAGCCAACGCGCACGAACAGGTGTACTACCAGGCGCGAACACTTGAAGACGGTTTAAAATACGAAGAGTCTCGTGAGCAGTATCAGGCTTATGTCAGCGGTGAACC
>CALDUO010000115.1 GCA_937923745.1 uncultured Granulosicoccaceae bacterium | reverse complement strand
GAACTGATAGGCAAGGCTTGAGAGTCCCAGCTTTTGTTTGTCTTTTTTGTCCAGAAACAGATTTTTACTGCCGGTTTTATTCCAGACAGACACATGAGCGTGACAGCCGTTACCGGTTAAATCGGCAAAGGGTTTCGGCATAAACGTCGCGCGCATGTCATGCTGTTCTGCCAGTGTTTTTACCATGTACTTAAAAAACACGTGCCGGTCAGCGGTTTTTAACGCATCGTCGTAATCCCAGTTCATTTCAAACTGGCCGTTCGCATCTTCGTGGTCATTCTGGTACGGATTCCATCCCAGCTCCAGCATGCTATCGCAGATAGCTTTGATGACCGGATAACGACGCATTAATGCCTGCTGGTCATAACACGGCTTGCTTTGTGTATCGCGTGGGTCGAACAGCTGACTGCCATCAGGGGTGGTCAGAAAATACTCACACTCAACGCCGGTTTTCATGCGATAGCCACGTTTGGTGGCTTTTTCGAGCTGTGCTTTTAAAGCAACCCTCGGTGACGCCTCAACCGGTTTACCGTCCATCCACAGATCAGCGGCCAGCCAGCCAATCTCGGGTTGCCAAGGCAGCTGAATCAGGCTGTCAGGGTCTGGCACACCAAACATATCCGGGTGCGCTGGCGTCATATCCAGCCAACTGGCAAACCCTGCGAACCCTGCCCCCTCGACTTGCATCTCGCCAATCGCACGCGCCGGCACGAGCTTGGCTCTGAGTACACCAAAAAGATCAACGAAGCTGATCAGGAAATAACTTATGCCTTTTGTTTTCGCTACTTTCGCAAGGTCGGTTGCCATCACTGTCTCTCCGCTTCTGTTAATAGTGAGTGTCAGACTACAATCTGCCAGGAACCCAATCAGTACCAGCTAATGGAATCTGTGCCATGGCCGCAGCCTCTATGGTCAGTGCTGCCAGGTCTTCAGGTTCGAGGTTGTGCACATGCGATTTGCCGCAGGCTCTCGCGAGCGTCTGGGTTTCCAGGGTTAATACATTCAGATAGTTTTTCAGGCGTCTGCCTGCTTCAACGGGGTCAAGTCGTTTAGCGAGTTCAGGGTCTTGTGTGCATATACCGGCAGGGTCACGCCCTTCATGCCAGTCGTCATAGTAACCCGCGCTGCTGCCAATCGCGTTATAGTCTTTTTCGTACCGGGCATTGTTATCACCCATCGCAACAAGCGCTGCCGTGCCAATCGACACAGCATCCGCGCCCATGGCCAGTGCTTTTGCCACATCAGCGCCTGACCGAATACCACCAGAGACAATCAGCTGTACCTTACGGTGCATACCTAAGTCCTGCAGTGCTTTAACGGCTTGTCGTAACGCAGGCAGCGTGGGAATACCCACGTGCTCGATAAACACATCCTGAGTTGCCGCCGTACCACCCTGCATACCGTCGACTACGACCACGTCGGCACCAGCCTTGACTGCCAGCGTCACATCATAATACGGACGGGCTGCACCCACTTTGATATAGATGGGTTTTTCCCAGTCGGTGATCTCGCGAAGCTCCTGTATTTTAATTTCCAGATCATCAGGCCCCGTCCAGTCAGGATGACGACACGCCGAACGCTGATCAATGCCTTCTGGCAAATCACGCATATCCGCAACGCGTTCTGATATTTTTTGCCCGAGCAACATACCGCCACCACCCGGTTTTGCCCCCTGACCTACCACCACCTCAATGGCATCAGCCTTTAAGAGGTCTTCCGGGTTCATGCCGTAACGTGACGGCAGATACTGATACACAAGGTGTCGCGACTGCCCACGCTCTTCGGGTGTCATACCACCATCGCCGGTGGTGGTGCTGGTACCCATCGCAGAAGCTCCACGACCCAGCGCTTCTTTTGCCTGTGCAGACAGAGCACCGAAGCTCATACCGGCAATGGTAATGGGAATATCAAGCTTTAATGGCTTGCTCGCAAAACGATCACCCAGCACCACACGGGTATCACACTGTTCACGATAGCCCTCCAGCGGATACCGCGACATACTCGCACCGAGAAACACCAGGTCATCGAACGTTGGAACCGTGCGTTTGGCACCAAAGCCACGGATATCATAAATACCGGTTTGTGCCGCCCGCTCAATTTCAGCAATGACGGGGCGCGAAAAGGTGGCTGACTCTTTTAGCCAGGAACGATCATTCATAGATGTGTACTTCCAAAGAGACGCCCGTGATACGGGTTGCGTCATACATCATGGGTTTAGGATATCGTGTCACCATCAATAAGACGATGCATGATCAACATTAAAGTGGTAGAGCTTACGCGCCGAGCCATAACGCTTAAAGTCAGCCACATCGACATCGGTGGTACCGGATGCGGCGAGTAATTCGGTCAGCTGTGTTATGTGTTCGTCTTTCATGGGTTTTTCTTCGCAGTCTGCACCCAGACTTTTTATTGCGCCGCGCACATAAAGCCTGGCTTCATAGATGGAATCGCCGAGTGCATCACCGGCGTCACCACACACAACCAACGCACCTTTTTGCGCCATAAATGCACTCATATGCCCAACGTTACCACGAACCACGATATTCACGCCTTTCATGGAGATACCACATCGCGCTGCCGCATCACCCTCAATGACAACCAGGCCGCCATGT
>CALDUO010000114.1 GCA_937923745.1 uncultured Granulosicoccaceae bacterium | reverse complement strand
CGACAAAGTCTCGCAAGCCTTTGCTGTGTTTCTGCCGGTAAAATCTGTCGGTGTTACCGGTGACGGTCGACGCTATGATTTTGTCGTGGCCTTGCGTGCCGTTGAAACCATTGACTTCATGACCGCCAGGGCCGCACACCTGCCGTTTGATTTTCTCGACGAAATGTCGCGCACCATCATCAACAGTGTGCCGCGCATATCACGTGTGACCTACGATATTTCCAGTAAGCCCCCCGCGACTATCGAGTGGGAGTGACGCATTGATTGTGGCGCGACATGCCGGGTAGGTTGAGCACCCCCAGAAGGTACTCCCGGCATGCTTGCCTTTTTTGCTGTGCCGCGACACCATGCTATGACCGCACTTTGGGCATTGGGGTGTTGCCATTGATCCAGCCATTGATCCAGCCAGTGGAGTAGCCAGTGGAGTAGCCAGTGATGCTCTCACCAAGTCCGTTGTAGTATCGGTTGCCGTGGTGTTTTCCGACGGACTTTGCACATGGGGTAACTGGGTTGCAGCCTGCTTTTCTCGCAAATGACGCACGTGTTGCCGGTCAGTTTTTAGTCCGCGAGTCAGTCTGAGTTGCTCGATTTTTGCGATAACCGCCTCGACATCCATTGGGTTTAACACGACGTCACGTTTAGACTTGATATTGCTCAGGTACCCGCGCACCGTGGTGACATTTGCCGGCATCTCGGTTTTAAATTCAGCACTGCCGACAAAGACCACCAGTGAGTGAATCGCAGCGGCCGGAATATCCGCCAGCGCTTCAAGCGTTTTGACATGTTTGTAATTCTGATGCAATGGATTCATAAACCGGTGGCGGGTACGGTAGATTTGCTGCGTCCACATACGTTGCTTCCCGGAACCGAAAATCCACCCCTTCATGTTTTTGGTTTCAATGACGAACACGCCGAAACGCGACACAATAATATGATCTATTTGGGTCGTGCCGTCATCGGTAGGCAGAGTCACGTCTTTTATCAGGTGGTATTCGTCCTGACCCAAACAGAACCGCGAGGCGGTGTTGATCAGCCATTCACCCACCTTGCCTTTGAACCAAGATGATTTCAAAAAACCAATGAGGAAAGACAGTGGCACGAGATACCACAGTGTTGCTATGAGTGGCTGGATAATAGTGTTCAAGTCAATCGGCATAAGTGGTGCTGTACTCTGGGCTGTTGTTGCCGGTTCGTGCTTGCACTATGAATTATCGCCGCCAACTGTCGTACTCCGGGTCGGTCGTATGAGCGGCTGCAATGGTGCAAAGTTTTTTATGCCTGATTGGCTGATATATCAGGCTGCGATGGTCGAATACCTATCGTCGTTGTTATTGTTTTTGTGGGTTTTGGTATCAATATGCCGGGCGGCAATGGTGTTGATATCCGTGAGTAGTGATACCTCGCTAAAGACATCCCCTTGCGCGTAATTCACACCGAAATCTGTTAACAGGGCTGCCGCAGCAGGGCAGTTTACCTGCGTTGCGATGGTGGTAAGATCAAGGTGCCCAGCCACCTCACTCACGCTTTTGATAAACGTTTGATCCACCGGGTTTTTACATAAACTGGCCATGTAGTCGCCACCAAACTTTAAGTAGTCCAGTGGTAGCTGCTGAATGGCAGCAATAGCGTTAAACCCACATTCAAATTTTTCCATGCCTAATTTGCAGCCAAGCGATTTCAGGTCGTTGAGCATCTGTCCGCCGCCTGCGGCATACTGGACCAATGCCGACTCCGGAAATACAAAACACAAATGCGATGCATCAATAGCCATTGCATTGATTTTCTCGATCAGGAACTCATGAAATATCGGGTCACGCAGCGCACTTTCCGCGAGGGTAAATGAGACTACCGCTTGGGTGCTGGCCAGATCGGGCTGTGCCGCTAACCATTCCAGGCCGCGGGTTACCACAGCGCGGTTAATTTGTGAGAGCAGCGAGAAACGTTCAGCGGCAGGTAGGTAGGCCTCTGGGCTAAAAATCTCGCCGGTTGCGCTTAACAGGCGTGGTGTTATGTCCATGTGTAGTTGTGGGTGTGTCTCATCACCAAGATGTTCGCACCGTTGATAAAACAGCTCGAGTCGTTCGTGCTCCAGCGCGTCAGTGATAACTTTAATCCACTGCATTTCGCCTTGCTGTTGTTGATGGGAAAGGTCGTCAGGGTCAAATACCACTACGCGGTTTCGTCCGAGATTTTTAGCTTTAAAACAACTGGAGTCAGCTGCAATCAATGCATTGTGAGCGCTGTGCATTGAGGCATCCAGCATCGCAACACCAATGCTCGCACCGAGGTCATACACCTCACCACCCCAATGAAACGTGTATTCAGCGATAGAGCGCCGGAGTTTTTCGGCGACGACCAGTCCGCGATCTGCTGTGCAATGATGGAGAATGAGTGAAAATTCGTCGCCACCGAATCGTGCTACGGTATCGCTATCATGCACACAGTAACGAATTAATTCTGCTATTTGCTGGAGTAAAATATCGCCTGCGGCATGGCCGCAGTTGTCATTCACTCGTTTGAACTTATCAAGATCAAGCATCATCAGACACTGGCCACTATTCTCGCGCAGCTGGTGTTCAAAGGCGTCGGTCAGTCGTCTGTCGAATTCACGGCGATTAATCAAACCGGTGAGTTCATCGTGAGATGCCTGATGTGTTAATTGTCGTGCCAGCGCGGCAGATTCTGTGGCGTCTATTACGGTGCCAAGCGAGCCACTATACTGGCCGTCAGCAGTATACTTTGGGGTAACACGGATGCGCACGTAGCTTGTATCGCCATCAAACCGATGTAGTTTGCCTTCCCATTCGCCGCTATTTTTAAGATCCTGTAAAAGGGCCGACAGCTCTACGCCTTTGGGTGTCAGCACATTGGGACGGCTGCCCTGTAACTGTTGTTCGTTCAAACCCAAGACGGCTTGAAAATCACCGGCAAGAAAACAAATACGATGATGTTGATCGGTCTCAAAAAAACAATCAGCCCCCAGTTCTGCGAACTGTTGGAAGCGCTCACTCATTTCTACGTTTTTTGCCTGTGACGCCCTCAGGCTTCGCTGGAGTCGTTCAAAACCACGATAGACACTGCCGACTTCATCGGTTCTCTGCAATTCTGCAGATGGAATCTCTACAGCATCAATGCCTTTTAGTTGTGCGTGTTTGATGACATGACGCAAATTGATGATGGGAAAGAGAAAGTTTGAGCGAAGCGCCAAAACACAGGTAACTGTCACAAACACACTGATGAGCAAGACCATTAATAAAATGCGTGTGACGTAGCCTGCCAACATGGTCGCAACGTAGTCTGCATCCAGCCTGACTGTTAAACGCCTGCCATCGCTAAATACCATGCTGGTGTCATAGGTGTTGTCACTGGTGCGCAGACGCTGACTGGATGGCACGGCTGTGTTCAGGGTGTCAAGTCCGGCGCTGCTTCCTTTGGTCACTGCGGGTTGATCCGGTATCTGGTAGGCATAACCAAGCAATTGCAATGAGCCAGCTGGCGAACGATAGGGGGAGTTAGTGTTTGATTCTGATGTTGCGTGGCGTTGTTGTGTGAGCAGTATGTCGAGCTGCGCTACTGTGTTGTCTGCCTGCAGCAGAGGCGCTAATGCCTCAAGCGCATCATCCATGCGGGTAAGCAGGCGATCCCGTTCGGTAAAGTACGAAAAGAACAGCAGAACCGCTTCAATGACAACGATGCTGGCGAATATCAGCAACGATACGCGGCGTATCAGTGGCGAGCGCAGGGATTGGGTGGCAGAACGTGTCCACCTGGAGACAAACCCGGACATAAAGCCGGGAAATAACGTTTTGGCAGGAAACGTGGTGTCGTTATGACGACCGAGCGGAATTGGTATCCGTTCCGGTTTCCTGTTGGTCTTCGTTTTCACGTGACAAATCCCTGTAATACAACGTACTGTGGTGGTAACGGCAGCTACAGGGAATTGATCGACATAAAAATACGAGGGGCGTGAAGCGGGTACCTGTCCGCGTGCCAATAAAGCGAACATCAGTCACAGTTCTACAAAGAATCAAACCATGAAACACCACAAGTTTCGCCCACGAGATGCGGGCAGGGTTCGTCGTTGCAGGTGAACAGCCGGGCAAACAGCCGGGCAAACAGCCGGGCAAACAGCCGGGCAAACAGCCGGGCAAACAGCAAGGCAAAGATGCGATTAACCGCGATAACCGAACAGTTTGTTCCTGATGATGCGGTCTGCGGTGTTGCCGGGCAGACAGTCCTGCCAATCGTCGGTGCCTGCCGCGATTTTGCCGAGGATATCCCGTGAATAGATTTCCAGCAATGAGGGGTCACTGCACTCAATACCAAAGAGATAATGATTTTCCAACAGATGGCGGTACAGATACCGTAGGTTATCGACCACTTTAATATTCGTAAAGTCGTTGAGATTTCCGTCGTCATCCAACTCCGGGTAAATAAAGAGACGCGTGTTATCCGGAAACAGTTTACCAAATCCTTCGAGAATGCCGCCTTCGACCCCCTTGTATTTTGATTCGTCAAAAATCTGTTTCATGTTGATCATGCCGAGCACGATACCAATTTGTAAATTGGTGTATTGCCGGAAATAGGCGCGTAGGGAAAAGTAGCGGGTGTAGTCCGACACCATGACGCTGTAACCCAACGAGTTCAGTAATCTCACCCGTGCAATCAGATCTTCTTTGGGCATGCCGAGGTCTTTGCCGTAAGCATCGTTGAGCGATATTTCTGCGAGCACAATGGTGTTTTCTTCGTCAACACCGTGCAGCTCTGAAAACGCCTTGAACCCTTGCTCGATCATATCAACATTCAGGTTCGTCACCGGGCGAAACGAGCCCCGGATAGTCAGCACATTTTTTTTGTACAACATCTCGGCCGGCACGGCGATGCTCCCGTCCTGTCGAAACATGATGGCACGGGTTTTCCAGCTGCGAATCAAATGCAAGTTAATGGCGCGGTTATCAACTTCTTCAAAGTAGGGGCCACTGAATTCTATGGAATCGATTTCCAGTCGGTCGTCTACCAGGTTGTCGGTCAGGGAATCAATTAATTTCGTGGGGTTTTCGAAATAATAGTACGCGGCATATATCAGGTTAACGCCCAGAATGCCAAGACACTCCTGCTGCTGCTCAGCCGAGTTATCGAGCATACGCACGTGAATGATGATGTCTGAAGGCTCAGCTGCCGGATACATCTGCACACGAATACCACACCACGCATGACACTCGTTGTTGCGGTTGTAGCTTTTTGCAGAGACTGTGGTGGCGTATGAAAAAAAACGCGATGATTTGGGCCGTGTGGTGCCTACACGATCAATGACCAGTTTAAATTCTTTGTTTAGCATGGCTTTAACGCGATGCTCACTGACATAACGACCACCTTCCTGCGTCCCGTAGATCGCATCCGAGAATTGCATGTCGTACGCCGAAATGGTCTTGGCCACGGTGCCAGCGGCAGCGCCTGCCAGAAAAAAGTGTCGCGCTACCTCCTGACCGGCACCTATTTCGGCAATTGTTCCGTACTTTTTTTCATCCAGGTTGATGCGCAGTGCTTTATTGCTGGTAGTTCTGGAACTGACGTTCTTCTTCAGTTGGGTTTTGGTTTCGCTCATTTTGATTCAGATATGTCAGTGTGGCTTTGGAGGTTAGCGGCGAATGGGGTGTTCGGAACGGTGCCGGGCATGACTCAAAAGGACATCAAATATAAGGCCAAATAGAGACCTTAAAGTCGTCAGAATCGTGTTTGGGATCCGGTAGCGGTGAGTCTTAAGTGTGGCTTATTTTTGGAATATTGCCTACCGAGCGGCAGTCAGGCATCAGAGAAGGTTGTGTTCCATCTCGAGGAGGGCGTGGGCGCAGGCGGCCGGATTTTCCAGCAGGGCATAGTGACTGAGGTCTGTCAGTTCCCGATATTGCCCATTCGGCGCGGCCGCTGCGGCCGCTCTTCCGTGTGTGACGGGCGCCATCTTGTCCTGATCGCCGGTGAGCACCATCACTGGCGACTGTGCCTGAGCCAAGGCACCCAGCGTGCCGGGCCGTGTCAATGCGAGATTCGTTTGCGCGTCGATATCGCCAGCGACGTTGTCTGCCATCTCAAGAATACTGGCTTGAGTTTGAATCGGACGGGGTCCGAGAATAGTGGGTAACCTGCCTATCAATGCTGTGGAGCCGCCCTGGTCTCTTACAGCGTGTGCCAGTTCATGTCGCCCGTCAGCCTTTGCCGGGTCATCAGCATACGGATTGATGGCAAACAGGATGATTCTGGACGCGTTAATACGGTCAGCATAGTGCGCAGCAACAATGGCACCCAGTGAGAACCCGCAGACGATGGTGTTGGCATTGGTGTCGTCTGGAAGCGACGCATAGTCTTCTATGGTTGGGTTATTGACGGCAATGGATTGCCGGTTCTCCAGTGGTATGTCCAGTGCATCAAGAAAGCCCGAGAAAACCGCGTCGGTGCACAGTGTGCCCGGTAGTAATATCCAATGAGCGTTGCGCAGGTGATCAGTAGCCATGTTGCGCTGTGGCTTGTGCAGCAAAGTTGTCTGACTTTTCGGTTAACACACTGACAGCTTTTTGCATGCTACGCGTCAGATGAGCGAAATCGTTAGCGGGTGTGACCAATTGAAAACCCTCTTCAGCACGTTGTCTTGCTTCTTCGGCAGACGTACAAAAAATACCGGCAGGAACAGCATGTTGTGTTGCAGCGTTCAGTACCGTTGCCAATGCCGCTTCAGATTTTGGTCGTGAGGGTCCGACATGACCGTCGAGAGCAAACGCAAGATCATTGGGGCCCAGATACACCATATCGATACCGTCGACCGCTAAAATTTCATCAATGCGATTGACGGCTTCGGCAGTTTCAATCATCGGAATTGCCATCACGGTTGCGTCTGCTTCAGAGACATAGTTTTTACCACCATAGAGCAACCCGCGTGACGGACCAAAGCTGCGGTTACCCAGCGGCGGATACCGACACGCTGCCACCAATTCGGCGGCATCCTCCGGTGTCGAGATCATCGGGCAGATGACACCGTATGCGCCCGCATCCAGCAGATGCATGATACGTGGCGGGTCGAGCGAGGGCACTCTGACCAGAGGCGTGGCAGGCGTTGCCGAAATCGCTTGCAGCATCGATAACGCATCAGAGAAATCCAGCATGCCGTGTTGTAGATCGACAGTGACCGAGTGCACACCGCTATGGCCAACACCTTCTGCGGCATAGCTGGAGGCGATGGACAACCACGCGTTGATGACAACATCGCCTGCTTGCAGGCGAGTTCTGATTTGATTGGCTCTCATAGGGTTGACCGTCCATAGACTGGTAACAAGGATGCTTTGGCCACAAAGCCGTCGGCGTCAAGGCCGAGGCCCGCGTCGAGTGCCTGGGCCATAATATCCGGTGCAAAGACCGGACGTTTTCGCTGATCACCGGTAATAACCAACAGCACCTCAACCGGTGTGTCCTGTGCTGCGTCGGCGGTAGCATTGAGCGCGGTGATTTGGCGCATGACACCGGCGGGTACCGAATACGTATCCCACGCGTTTATTGTGACCGCTGCGTCGAGTCCGTCAGCAAAGTCCAGGCGCAGTTGCCCCTGATGCACAATCATCACCATTTTTTCATCCAATGAAAAAGGACCTACCGATTGACCGGGTGCCAGACGCAGCCACTCTGCAGAGAATCCGTGCGGGTTGGTGATGGGTGTGACATGATCACGATGTTGGGTCATGCCGTGCCCGATAACCGGGGCTATCTGTGCGCCTCGGCCAGCAAGGGCTTGATCAATAAAAGCCGGACGAAAGTCGCGATCGTCTTTAGCGACAATTCTCGATAGCATGTCTTCTCGGGAGAGTTCACGCAGCTCGTCAACATCGGCTTGTGGCATGGGTGGTATGCGTTTGTCTTTCGGTGGTATGGCATCACCACGAGAGGTATCGATCAGTGAATTGTCTACAGAAATATACAAACCATAGTCTGCGGCTTCACGAATAATGTCAGGGTGAAAAATAACACCGCCGGTATTGTCACCACCGAGGATCGTAAACAGCCAGCCGTCGTCGGGTCCCTTGTTGGTAAAGCCCCGAAACACCCATGGTGGCACGGAGACAATGTCACCGACACGTCCAACGATTTCGTTTTCTCCCTGACTACCCCAGCGAAATGTCCATTCTCCGTGTTGCACAATAAACACTTCAGCGGTGAAATGGATGTGCAGGTTATTGGTAATACCGTGTGGCATCGCCGCAGCACCGATATTAAAGCCGTGTGCTTCCGGCAGATTGATGATCTGGTCAGCAGATGATGTGACTCCGGGGCCAACGATAGAGTAGTTCTCTTTCAGATGTGACCCCGGTTTTTTGCAGTCGATAAACGCGACGGTGCACGAGACGTAATCCTCACGTTTAACATGCCTTGCTGCCGCGAGCTCTTGGGTTATGGGTATCATGGCGTAACCTCCCTTTTTATTATCCGTCGAGCCGCTGACCGGAATTGCGGTCAAACAAATGAAAGCGAGCACCGGCTTTGGGTGTCAGGTAACACGGTTCGTTAATCGCGGCTTCAAAGTCTGCAGGGCCCCGGGCACAGACGGATGTCTTGCCCATTCGCATGGTCACGAGTGTGCTGTCACCAGTGAGTTCCAGTGCGTAGAGCTTGCCGGCGACAGGGGCTGATGAGTCAGTGGCTATATCCAGTTCTTCGGGGCGTATGCCAAGGACAACGCTATCGCGGTCGGGAAGGTCAACCGGCACGTCGATGCCTTCTGCGCGGAATCGGCCGGCAGTGACCGAGCCGTTTACCAAATTCATCGATGGCGAGCCTATAAAACCCGCGACAAAAAGATCTGCAGGCTCTGCATAAATTTTTCGTGGTGTGTCGAGTTGCACGATCCGGCCCTCGCGCATCACGGCAACACGTGAGGCCAGTGTCATGGCTTCCATTTGATCGTGGGTGACATATACCGTGGTCACACCCAGTTCGTGGTGCAGATGTTTGAGTTCGGCGCGCATGGTGACTCGCAGTTTGGCGTCGAGGTTAGACAGCGGCTCGTCCATCAAGAATATTTTGGGCGTGCGCACAATGGCGCGAGCCAATGCGACACGCTGACGCTGGCCGCCGGATAACTCGGACGGACGTCTGCCGAGGAGTGCATCCAGCTCGACCTTGGCTGCGGTGTCTTGCACCTGTTGCTGGCGAGTGGCTTTATTGACACCCCGCAGCTTTAATGGATACTCGATGTTTTGGCCAACGGTCATGTGCGGGTACAGTCCGTAATTTTGAAACACCATGGCGATGTCGCGGTCTTTGGGCGGTTTGTCGTTGACGCGTTCCCCGGCAATCAGAATGTCGCCAGCGGTGATTTCTTCAAGTCCGGCAATCATCCGCATGGTCGTGGTCTTACCGCAACCCGACGGACCCAACAGCACCAGAAACTCACCGTTTTCGATGGTCAGGCTTTGCTTGGCGACGGCAACAAAACTGCCGTAGCGTTTTTCGATATCGACGAGACGGACCTCGGCCATGGTTTTGCTCCTTTACTTGACCGCGCCGGCCGTCATGCCGCGCGTAAAATGTTTTTGAATCAGTAGCGCCATGATAAATATCGGTACTGTGATCATAACGCCAGCTGCACTCATTAACTCCCACAAGTCACCGCGTTCGGTACGAAAACTCACGAGACCAACCGGCAGTGTCACCGCATCACGACGCGACAGAATTAACGCAAACAAAAATTCGTTCCACGTCAGAATGAAACAAAAAATAGAGGAGGTCAGAATGCCGGGGGCCGCCATGGGTAACACAATATCTTTGATAACCCGCAGTCTTGACGCGCCGTCAATCATGGCTGCCTCTTCGCTGTCCGTGGGTATCGCATCAATAAACCCTTTGATCATCCAAATCACAAACGGCGTGACGATCGCAAGGTTCACGATAATCAGTGCAAGCCGGGTATCGAGCAGTCCCAGTGAACGAAACATCAGGAAGAACGGTAAAACGATCACGACTGCCGGAATAAACTGCGTTGACAGAATCAGGAAGAACAGGAACTTACGACCACGCACCCGAAAACGTGAAAATGAATAGGCCGCCAGTGACGCGCACGGCACAGCGATCGCAACGGTGACGACGGCGACGATGACTGAATTCATTACCATACTGCCGAGGTTCCACGGATCGGAAAACACGGTGACAAAGTTGTCGAGCGTGGGTGTGAAATTCAGTGACGTCGAGTAGGCATCCCGTGGCTGTTTAAATGCAGTCAGAAACATCCAGCTAATCGGGAACAACACAACAACAGAAATCAAAACGAGCAGGGCGCGTTCGCCCCACCAGGTCAGTAGCTTTTTCATGCGGTTGCCATCTTTCGTTCGCTTAATAGCATGCGGACATACCATGCCGATATGATCATCATGATGGCCGTGAGAATCCACGCCAGCGCAGACGCGTATCCCATATCAAACCATTTAAAGCCAACGTTAAAAATAAAGAACGCCATTGTCTCGGTTGACGTACCAGGCCCGCCACCGGTGAGAGTGACCACCTGATCGAACATTTTTAGCGCAAAAATAGTTTTGAGCACGGCGGTAACCATCAGCACCCCTTTCATTTGCGGGAGAATAATGCCAAAGATAATTCTGAGGTTTGACGCGCCATCAATACGTGCCGCCTCTTCAGTTTCTCGTGGAATAGACGCGAGCCCACCGAGACACATGAAAGTCATATACGGCGTCCAGTGCCAGACATCGGTGATGACGAGAATGGCCATGGCAAGATCGGGACTGGCAAGCCAGGGTGTCCCCTCCAGAGCCGGGAAAATTGCGCCGATCCCTTTGGCCAGCACGCCGAACTCCGGGTTAAACATAAAACGGTAGCTGACACCGATGAGGGCAGGACTCATCGCGAAAGGCAAAATTAAAATGATGCGGGTAAATGTGTGCAGGCGTCCCTCGCGACGCAGCAGCAATGCAAGTGACATCGCCAGCACAACAGTCACGATCACGCTGGTCACCACAAAGATGGTAGTCACCCACAGTGAGTTCTGAAAACCACTTTCCGACGCGGCGTGAACGTAATTTTCGATGCCGACGAAGTCACCGGGCCTGCGTTGTTTGGTCAGGTCCCATTCACGAAATGAGGTGACGAACGAGTAGGCCAATGGATAGAGGGTGGTGGCCAGCACGATAAGAAAGGCCGGGACCATCAGTGTGTAGGACAGTGTTCTTTCTTTCACGTTGTGTCCTTAAATTGAGCAAAGGATCAAGACCAAGGACCTCAATCGAATCTGAAGGTCGTATACAAGGGCCGCAACTTGGGTAGCGATTGGCCAATGCCATAACCCAGTGTCATAACCCAGTGTCATAACCCAGCGCCAAAGCCCAATGAAGTAAAAAAGTGCAGGAATCCTGCGCGGTTCCCATGCCAATGATCAGGCCGGCAATCGGGTCGGATAACAGGTTTTACACAGAAAACACAAAGGCAAGCCAACGAGTGGCTTGCCTCTGTCGGGACTTACCGAATGGACGCAATTTCCTCGGCAGCTTTATCAAGAGCGGCCTGTGTGTCGGTCATTTCGCCAGAGGCGAGACTTGAAATGGCGGTCTCCAGGATTTCGGCGATACGGGGCCAGTCGGCACCGAACTCAATACCATCAGCGGTTGCGAGCGCGTCCGCCGCTGCCTGATGCATTCCACCCCAGCGGGCGTTAACCTCTGCGTCGGTCAGGTTCGACATGTGCACCGAGACCACCTCGCTACCATCGGGATCGAGCAGTACTTCGCGCTCCAGCGCCGGGTCGGTCAGCCAACCCAGAAACTCTGTCGCGGCACCTTTCGACTTGGAACCTTCGGTGACACCAAAAATCCAGGTGTTGGTGTAGGTGGTTCGTTCGGCACCCTCAACCGATGGCAGCGCAGTAAAGCCGACCTGATCAGCGGTGAGTTTGGACTGCTCGGGGTCGGTCAGTTGTGAGCGCACCCACCACCAAACCGGCAACATCGCAGAGTTGCCTTGCTTAAAGCTGTTGACGGCGTCCTGTTCGACGAACACGGCAGATCCTGCAGGCGCAATTTTATCGTTCTGCAAAAAACCGGTGTAACGGTTGGTTGCGGCAACACCAGCCTCTGAATTAAAGACAGGAGCGCCGTCGGCATCGAATAAATCGCCGCCTTCACCCCACAGCAGGTTCATCCATACCATCAGGTTTTGTCCGTTGAGCTTGCCGTAAGGCAGAGCGACACCGGCAGCGTCACTGCTGTCCTGAATGGCTTTGGCTACGGTCACGAGTTCTGTCCAGGTATTGGGCGGCTCGACACCGGCAGCCTCAAGCAGGTCGGTTCGGTAGAACAACAGCTGGACGTGCCCGCGCACTGGCAGTCCGATCAGTTCGTCGTTGAGCATGCCATGGCGCAGGTGTGCTTTGGGGAAGTCGCTCAGGTCAGTGCCTTGGGCTTCGATCTCGTCACCGATAGGCTGAAGCAGCATCTGCAGTGAGGTGACCCATTGGTCCATGATCGACACGACGTCATAGTCGCCACCGCCGGCTACCATTTCGGTCGTCAGTGCCTCTTTCATGTTGGGAAACGGGACGTAGTCATAGACGACGTCGATGCCGGTGGCTTCCTCGAATGCTGCAAGCCGTGCTTCATGGGCTTCGAACTGACTGGATTTGACCGCCAGTACATTGACCGTTTGGCCTTCATAGGGGCGACCTTCTGTGGCCTCCCACGCAAGTGCCTGAGAACCATAGAGTGCCCCCAGTACAGATGAGGTGAGCAGTGATGCTGTCAGTACAAGTTTTGTCGAAATGATTTTCATGATGTCCTCCGTTTTTTCCGAGTCTAGTCGAAGGCTGTCACTTTGGTCAATAATATTATTGATAATTTATCTATTTAGCTGGTATGGTGGCTCTGTGTTATAAAAAGGCTGGTCAACAAAGCCGCCAACGGTGTAAAGAGATGCCAGAGACATTAGCCGACGAACTGGAAAACGATATCATTTTCGGGGTTTACGCGCATGGTGCGCGAATCATCGAAGATCGGGTGATGGAACGTTATGCCGCCAAGCGCCATGCCGTGCGTAATGCGTTCGCGGTACTGGAGAGCCGGGGCCTGTTGGTGCGCAAACCGAACCGGGGCGTTGAGGTGGTTCATTTCACACCTGACGAGGTCGATGCGCTGTATGACGTCAGAATCATTCTGGAAACGTCCGCCGCCGAGCGCACGCAGTTGCCCTGTGCCCCCGAATTGACCGATCAGCTCGAGGATATAGCCCGGCGGCACCAGCAAGCGCTGCTCGACAAGGACTTTCGTGCTGTTTTTTGGCTGAATCAGGAGTTTCACGAATTACAGTACTCCTGCTGCGACAATCCGCGACTGGCGCAATTAATCGGTAATCATGCCCGCACCGCGCAACCCATTCGAGTGGTGAAATACGACGATGCTGAACACATGGACACAATAATCGTCCAACACCGCAACATCATAAATGCAATGCGCGGCGCGTCCACAGCAGACCTGGTCGACGCTGTTCGGGCGCATTTGCCTGCCTCTGCGAAGGCCTATCGTGCACTCTACGAACAAAGGTTCGGTGATCGCTCGGCGGCTTCGGCATAGCTCAATGGATGCAGGTTGTTGCAAGACAGGCTAACCCCTGAAGGGTGCGCTCACACCTGACACAGTCAGCGACGCGCCAAAGGCAACCAGTCAGAAAAGCAGATTGCGCTGTCAGACTTTCGACACATCAAAATTGTGTCCTCTCAGGACTCTGCTATTCTTTTTGGATCGAAGACTGATTGCAGACCTCCCATGCTCCACAAATTCTCAGACAACCGACCGGGCGTTGCCGCGTCGTGTCGCTTGCTCGGTGGTGTTGTACTGGTTTTCCTGATGGTATCCGCATCAGGTGTGATAGCCCAAACGGCGCGTGTGAATGATGCTGATCTTGATACGGTGCCCGACACTGTAGACGTTGATGACGACAACGACGGCATTCTGGATCGTTTCGAAATCACGGCTTCGGGCAGTGATATCGACAGTGACGGCGACGGTTTGCCTAATCGCCTGGACGTCGACAGCGACAACGACGGTATTTCTGATCTGCAGGAGTCCGGTGCTTTTCTGTTACCGGCGATTGCGGCGGCGCGGGTCGTCAACGGCAGACTGCGTACACCGGTGGGGCTGAATGGTTATGCCGATGTCCTCGAGACTGCCGTTGATAACAGTGTTCCGGCGTTTCGTTTGCTGAACTCCGATGAAGCAGACGGCGACGTGCTGCCGGATTATTTAGATCTCGATAGCGATAACGATAGCCTGCCTGATCTGATAGAGGCTGGTGCGCCTGCGTCACTCGACGGCAATCGTGATGGTCGTATTGATGCGTCACCGTCCGAGGTCGGCGCAGACGGTGTGCCCGATCGCATCCAACTCAATAACGATGCAAACTGTTGTGATTTCGATGGTGACGGTGTCGAGGACACGGTGCCGCGCAACTCCGACGGCAGCGATTTACCGGATTACCTCGATGTCGATAGTGACAACGATGGTGTGTTTGATCTGATTGAAGCCGGTGGTAACGATTTGGATGCCGACGGCCGGATAGACGGATTTTTTGATAACCCCGAAAACCCCGATGGTGTTGACGATGCAATCCTGCTGGTGCCCTATACACCACTGGATATCAACGGTGACTCAATACCCGATTACATTCAGTTTGATGTGTCCGCGACTGCGTCATCCTTTCAGCCCGATCCGACGCCCACTGAGGTTGTTGAAAACGCGCCAGTAACCGAGTCACCGAACTTAACACCTGTGTTGGCAGACCCGGCAATCAATCTGCAGCCGGTGTTGCCCATTATCATTGTGGATACTGATGTTAACCAGGCTGTGCCGAGTGAATCACCCGCGGAGGAGTTGCCAATCGCGCAGGGGTTACCGCAGAACGACGACACGCTCTCGCCGATTACTACGGGTTTGACAGGGGGTTGTGTCATTCTAACCGGGAGCACGCGTATTGATCCGCTGTTGCCGATATTATTGCTGCTGGCGCTGCTCGGTCTGGTCCGACGTAAACGCCGTAATACCTTCAGACTTTTTCCATGACTATGCGTATCGCCTGTTTTCTCTCCGTGTTGGTCGCCATCGTGATGGCACTGGCCAGTCATCCGGTGCGTGCTGAATTCCAGCAACGGTATTATGTGGGTTTATCCGGCGGTGTCTCACTGTTGTCACCGGATACCGGCGACAGCGGTTACGTACTTGATGAAGATCAGGGCACCGGTTTCAAAGTGTTGGCCGGTTGGGACATTACTGAACGCTGGTCAGTGGAAGGGCACTACGCGGAGCTCGGTGATGCGACAGTTATAGAGGGGGACGGGCTTGTATTAAATCCACCCACAGGCGATGTCTCCTACAGCACGTTGGGCCTGGTTGGTCTCTATCACTTTTATAATCTCAATGGTGGCAAGGCGATCGTTGAACGCTCCGGTCTGGATGTTTTTTTGCGCGCCGGTGTCGGATCGTTGGATACGGGCAGCGAGACACTCCTGATTGAGCAGTTGGAAGACTT
Source organism: uncultured Granulosicoccaceae bacterium (assembly GCA_937923745.1). Taxonomy (GTDB): domain Bacteria; phylum Pseudomonadota; class Gammaproteobacteria; order Granulosicoccales; family Granulosicoccaceae; genus CALDUO01. The sequence goes on along the minus strand of CALDUO010000114.1, from coordinate 2,132 downwards.
TCACCTGATGGTGGGGTTGGGAGTTGAGTATGGCTGGAGCAGAAACCTTGGGCTTCGGCTCGATATTGATTATTTTGATGAAGACGCGCAGTTTGTATCATTAGGTGCTATTTGGCGCTTTGGCAGCCGTGATACGGGTACGACCAATCGACGCGCAACGACACCTCCAGCGGCCGAGACGTCCGCACCCGCTACGGCGGCGTCCGGATCAAACGGCGCCTCACCGTCAGCGGCGAGCTCGCAGAGCATTCCGCCAACCGCTGCGCCATCCGTTTCACGTGGCAGAGACAGCGACCGCGATGGTGTCCCGGACAATCGTGATGCTTGTCCGTCCACGGTGCCCGGATTCTCTGTCGACAGTCGCGGATGTCCGTTATTTGAGGGGCCGCTGGACGGTGTTGCGTTTGTCAGTGGCTCAGCGGAACTGACACCGACTGCACGGCGACGGTTAGACCGCCTGGCCGATAGCCTCGTGCGCTCACCCACCATCTCGGTAGCGATTATGGCTCACACCGATAACCAGGGCTCGGCTCAGGTCAATTTGCAGTTGTCGCGACAGCGTGCGTTAACGGTTGCGCGTTATCTTGCCTCAAGAGGTGTGCGTGGTGAGAGACTGAAACCGGAGGCCTACGGTGAGAGTAAACCGATTGCATCCAATGCCACTGAGGCTGGTCGTCAGCAAAATCGACGTATCGAATTAAGAACACTGCGTTAACCACCGCTGCTGCGGTTCAGTGTAGGACTGCGGTAGACTGTCGACTTTTCGGACAGGTAACGTGTTGATGAGTCAACGCTTGTGTAATGTACTGCGTTTTACGGTCATACCGGTACTGCTGGTAATGATGGCAGGGTGCCAATCAATCGATAACCCACTTCGGGTATTCGGTAAGCCATCGGCGTGTGCAACCTGCGATCCGCTCAATGGCGTGGTGCAAGGTGTGGTGTTTGACGCTGATCAGCATGCGTTAAATGAACAGGCGCGCCGGTCGCTCGATCAAATTGTAGAAGCGATGCGGCAGGAACTCGATGCTGTCATCGCCATAGAAGGGCATACCGATAACCGGGGTAGTGCGCGCGACAATCTCGAGCTGTCGAAAAAACGTGTCATGGCAGTGGCCCGCTATCTGGTCGTGCGGGGTGTCAGTGCGTCGCGACTCCGGCCGCACGGTTTTGGTGAGAGTCGGCCGTTGGTCAGTAATGCTGATGATGAGGGTCGCCGCACCAATCGTCGTATAGAGGTACGTCGGCTTGACCTCTAACTATGCGCCCGCTTTTGGGTGTTAATTTAAGCCGTGATGTTAAAATTTTTCAGGTAAAATTCAGTCATGAACACTGCCGCCAAACACAAGACATCAACGATGCCATTGCCAAGTCACTCCATTGTTCCCAGCTTGCCTGCCGACGGTATCGGTGCGACCTGCCGAGGCATACAAGGCGAGGGCACACTAGGCAATAGCACACTAGGCAAGAGCTCACCAGACAAGAGCACACAAATCGACGCGCAGTGTAACAAGACGCACGGTGGTGCTGCTGACACGAACCGGTCAGGCAGTGTGACACGATTCGCTGCGGTAGCGTTGATGGCCAGCTTTTTGGCTGCATGCGCTACAACACAGACCCCTGCCACCGCGCCGGTACCCGGCAAAACAACCGCTATTCCGGATACCACACTGTCTGACGGCTCTATTCGCCACGATACTGACAGCGCGCGTCTGGCGCAGCTTTGGGCAGCGGCTGACCGTGCCATGTCCGCCGACAACCTGACACTGGCCGACCAGTATCTGTTAGAGGCTATCGAGCTCAAACCCGCCGACACCATACTCTGGAGTCGCGCAGCTGAACTCAAGCTCAAACTGCTGGAGCCTGCACTGGCTGAAAACTTTGCGGCCAAGAGCAATGCATTTGCCGATGACAACAAAACGTTGCTGCATCGCAACTGGTTAATTATTGAGCACGCACGGGAGATGCGCGGCGATCTTCTGGGTGTTCGTGATGCCCACAAAATGGTGCAGCTGTATCAGTATTGACCTCAATGTCGAGGCGCTGCTTGATCACGGTGGTCCCATTGCAGAAAGCCTGCACGGGTTTGCGCCGAGGCGAGAGCAACAACACCTCGCATCCGCTGTATTTGA
>CALDUO010000113.1 GCA_937923745.1 uncultured Granulosicoccaceae bacterium | reverse complement strand
ACAGAATCACTGTTCTGTTTAAACGCCGCTTTTTCAGCTTCAAATGCGGCCTTCTCTTTTGCGAGTTCGGCGCGTGCCTGTGCCAGCTTATCCATCTCGTTTCGTTCCCAGCTGCTGTCGGTTTTTACTGTGCCGTCATGTGCCGGTTTGCCACCACCGCCGGAAAAATTGGTGTCGTGGGTGTCTCTTGTGGTTGTTTCTACGACGGTGTCATCGTCGTTTTTGAAACTGGCCATGGCGGCTTTACCCGAACGTTTGGCTTTTTCGAACGTGCTCTGAACCGAACCGCTTTGACTTAAGTCGAGCCCAATGTAGCGCCCGCCGAGGATATAACCCAACCACAGTATTCCAAGAAAGGTGCTGATCAGAAAAAACACGACCAGTATCCCGATGTTCACCGGTGTCCAGGAAGGGGCGAGTTGTGCGCGTATTTCAGACAGATTAATGGCCATGTGAGTGTCTCCGTGTGGCTAAATCAAAAAAATGGGGATAAGAACGTAAAAATACAATGCCGGTGCACAGGGTTAGCAGCAACAGTATCAACGGATCCATGCTGCCGGACGATGAGGTGGATAGAGTCTCTTCTTGTGTCAGGTCATCTTGTGTCAGTTCACTGTTACTCTCGTTTGTCGTTCGCAGAGTTTTTTGCGACCATGCCATAACCGTACGTAAGGAGTCTTCGGTCAGCGCGGCACTGGCAGTACCGCCCGCAAGGCATAGTTCTGGTGCGACACACAGATCAAGTGCATGCTGTCCTTCGGTAATGAAATGTAGCTCACTGCCGCGGTTATCGCACACTGCGGTGTAGCGTAGCGCGGTGCCCGTGCCGATATCGCCGGCCCCGGTTTCCGTATTACCGCCGAGGGCATTGCACAGACGTTGTGCCTGACTGGCAGGCAGCAGCTCGTCACTTAAGCCATACAGTAAAAAGAACGGTGTCACGCTTGCAGGTGAGGCTGCCACCTGATCTTCAATCAGCGCTGTAAACGTATTGTTCATGATCAGCGACGAATTTAACGCGACCGTGTCTTTGGTTTGTCCGGTGAGTGCTTCGAGAATGTCGATGCCTGGCTCATAGGTGTATTCGCCTGATTGTATGTCTTCAGCAAACCGTCTGAAATCGACCGGCGCGTAATACACAATAGCGCGATCCACGCGCGCCGCTTCATGGGTGGCGAGGTAGGCTGCAAGGTGTCCACCGGCTGACTGGCCAAAGACCACCGGCTTACCGGTAGCACCAAATCGGGCGGCGTTTTCCTCGACCCAAGTGAGTGCATCGGCTGCGTCAACGACAATCTCTTCAAGGGATGCGTTCTGACACGCCTCGTTGCCATCTTTGTCACCGATCAGTCGATAGAACGGGGCGAATACAGCAAAGCCCTCGTCAACAAAATGCGTGGCGGTGAATTCAATACCCAAAAAACCGGTTGAACGGTATTGCCAGCTTCCACCATGGAATGCAATAAGAGGTGTCAGGTTGGTGGCATTCGGGTGTGGTGAATAGACACGCATTTCCAGCGCACATTCACCGGCTGGTGTGCTCACTGTTTTGTAGCGCGTGCGTTGTGTGTAAGGTTGTGCTTTGTTGTCGAGTGGCAACGTGCCGATGTTATAGCGCGAACCCGGCGACAGCGACCAGATATCCTGCGTGGTGGTGTTTACGGCTGCGTTGCCCAGTTTTTCAGGGTCAAGCACGGTGTCACAGAAGTCCCGTTGGTTCTCGGGCAAGGCGTTAACCGGTATCTCGCACGCCGCTGTCATAAAGTAGGGGGTGTCAGCGTTAAAGGCAGTGGTTGCGACACACTGGTCTGCTTCACGTTGGTACAGTGGGTTAGGGCTGAGTGACGTCTCCAGCACTTGCGACACTTCACAGGTGAGCGCGTCATTCAACAACGCTTCGAGTCGGTCTGTATCACCAATGAGTAACGCAGACATCAGCGGGAGTCTTCGCGACCGCACGTAGTCGAGCGTTAACGGAAATCGTGCGTCAGGCGAGACGATGTCATACAGGGCTTGAATCTGCTCGTCATTGGGATCGGGTAGCCGCACCGCAATGGCGCTGTTGCTGACGTTCGTCAGATCACTGATATCGCCGGCAATATCATCAGTGAAACCGGTTGCCGTTGTACTGCCGCCATCGCTCAATTGAGCCGCGTTAATTGCATTCAGTTCGGCTTTTAGGCGTTCACCGCTGAATGCATTCTTCAGGTCGGCCAGTAAGAGCTTTTCGATAATGGCACGTGCCAAAGAATCATCAACGTCAGTTTTTGGCGACCATTCAAGCACAGTGGCATCGACGTTAAAGTCAGGTTGTAGCAGCAGCGTGCCGTCGTCGAACAGCGTTGGGTTTAGATTGATTGCAAGCGTTGCGGCAAGCTGAAGGTTGCCACCAATCGCAAAATCAAAGTTGTCGGTGGCCAGCTCCTGACAGCGTCCCAGCCTGAATCCAAATACTTGTTGTGCACGCCCGGTGGCCAGCAGTCGCGCACCGAGTTCAAGGTCGACACGAATGGTGTCGTACAGTGATTTCAGCTCTATGTTGAGCGCGGTATCGTTGGTCAGGCGGATGGACGTATCCATGTATCGTACAACGGTGCTGTTACAGCCATCGTCGACAGTGCGAGAACCACTGCTGCGTTCGAGCAACAGGCGGCCTTCATCGAGTAGCCAGCCTGCTTCATTGAGTTGCTGCTGTATTTTGTTCAGCACGGTGGCAGCAGGCGCGTCGGTGCTGTTTGAATACAGCAGATTGTCCAGTGCCTCGGACAATTCGCCAACGCTAAGTGTCAAGGTGGTGTCTGCTTGAGACTGTTGAGCAATACCGGGAGAGACGGGGAGCAGGCTCCAGAGTACAGTCAGGAGACCAAACAGCAGCAGGGTTTTGGCTTGTAACGTTTTGACGGGAGAGATTGTGGGTACCTGATTGGGTCGATAACTCGTCGTCTATAATACCCCGAATTGACACCGGTTCAGGTGTCAGATCGTACAGTTAACCGTTGTTTTCATTGCGATTGTGGCCTGTGCGGGTGCAGGATTGGCGTGTATACGGTATCATCGCCGCTTTTTCGAGCGCCTCTCTCTTATGTCCCTCATTTCCAGGCTCTGGCTGCCCATCACCGCAATGGCAGTGGTCATCGTAGCGTCGAATATACTGGTTCAGATTCCGATCAATGACTGGTTGGTTTGGGGTGCACTGACGTACCCGGTGGCGTTCTTGATCACTGATTTAACCAACCGCAAATTCGGTGCGAGCACCGCCCGGAAACTCGTTTATTGCGGTTTTGCGATTGGTGTTCTGGCGTCCCTGTATTTCGCGACACCCCGAATAGCGCTTGCATCGGGCAGTGCCTTTCTGGTGGCTCAGTTGTTTGATGTCACCGTGTTCGACCGGCTTCGTTCGATGGTGTGGTGGCTGGCGCCTCTTATTTCATCCATTCTCGGATCCGCGCTTGATACCGTGTTGTTCTTCTCGCTCGCCTTTGGTGGCTCGGGTGATCCGTGGATGACCTGGGCGATTGGCGACATGGGCGTGAAAGCCGCAGTTGCCCTGTGTGCACTCATTCCGTATGGGCTGTTTACCGGTGGCCAAAGAGCACCGGCGGTATCCGGTTAGCCCCACTGCCAGTAACTCGCCGTAGCGCTTCGGATAACGATAGCGCTTTGGATAACGAGAGCGCTTCGGATAACGAGAGCGCTATTGGCATAGCGCAACGTTTCGGTGCAAAATTTTGGGGGTCAACGGGTTAGGGCTAGCGGACCAAGGCACTTCGTTGAATACTGGTCTAAGAACCGGTTCGTAACAGACCGAGTCTCTGCAACTGAGGCTACACTCACTGGGCCAGAGTGAGACTGAGTGTGGTCAGCGTTGATCAGCTTACGTTGTTTACGCTTGAACAATGTAGGTAGCGGTGCCGCTCGCGATTTCGGTGCCCTCATTATTGGTCAGCAGCATGTGTGCTGTGGCAATGCGGCGTCCGAGTCTGGCTACTTTTGCCGTGGCGAAAAACCGGTCACCAATGCCCTGGCGCAGATAGTCGATGCGTAGGTCTATGGTGCCAAGATGAGCAAAGCGCTGAAGCGTCTCCTCAGCAGACTCCGTCTTGTGATACAGCACCAGTCCCCACATGACTGCCAGTCCGCCGGTGGCATCGAGCACCGACGAAATAACCCCGCCGTGCAATCTGCCGTACAGGTAGTGCCCCACCAGCTCCGGTCGCATGGAAAACGAGATAACAACTTCCGTGTCGCCGAGCGCATCAACCTGAAATCCCAAAAACTCATTAAACGTAATTTTGTGCTCAAAGATCTCTTTGATGGCGAGCTCTAAGGTGGCAAGACGGTCGGTCACTTAAGTCTTACCCAGCAGGTATTGGTCGCAAGTCATGTAACCGGCCTGTTGCATGTCGGAGCCGAGTGGCATGCTGGCACCCAGATATTGAGACATCATGACGCCGCTCATGTTGCGCTCGCGGTCGATCCAAAAATGGGTGGACGCGGCACCCGACCAGCCGCCCTCACCATGCCCTGTCAGGATCAGGGACCGACCGATATCGATCATCACCCGACCCATTAAATTCCAGCCGTACCCGCTAATCATGTTGGGGCCTATCCACATGGGCAACTGTGATTCGGGTAAACGGTTTGCCCACAACAGATCGAAGGTGGTGGGCATCAATAACCTCTCGCCCGAGGGGGTTTCGCCGGTGTGCAGCAGATGACAGAACTTGAGGTAATCGTCGGCGGTGGATAGCAGGCCCATACCGCCACGGGTAAAACCGGTGCCGGCCTCTGGCGGATGCGATGCCGAGACATCGGTGCGCTGCAGGGTTTGCGGCGCCGGTGGCCACGCCATCATCTCGCCCAGTGATCGCACGCCGTACATCGGCATGAGTCGTGGCAAGTCGTCGTCTGTGACGGTGAATGCCGTGTTGTCCATACCGAGCGGTTTGAGCAGCTGCGTTTCGATGATCTGATCAATGGTCTGCCCGGTGACTACCTCAAGAACCCGCGCCAGCACATCGGTGGCAACACTGTAGCGCCATTCGGTGCCGGGCACGAAAGCAAGCGGCAAGGCGGCGATGGCACTGACCATGTCTGCCAACGAACGGCTGCCGTCCTCTGCAATTTTGTGTTCACGATACAGCGCGGCCACTGGGCAGTTGGGCAAGAAATCGTACGAAAAACCCGCGCGGTGCGTCATGAGATGTTCGACAGTGATCATGCCTTGCCATGGTTGTGTGGAACCGTCAGCCAGCACTATATTCGGGTTAGCGAACTCAGGCAGGTAGACCTGAATGGGGTCAAACAGGTGCAACCGTTGCTGCTGAATCAGCTGCATGGCAGCGACCGCAATAATGGGCTTGGTCATTGAATAAATACGGTACAACGCATTGGCTGGCACCGGTATTTGTGCTTCGGTATCGGCATAACCGACAACACCGCGGTCAATGGTTTGTCCATCCACATTGAGCGCCCATTCAACACTGCTGTAGAGCTCGCGCTGTACATAAGCTGCTGCAACCTGATGGAGGGGAGAAGCGTTCATGGCACACATATCCTGTTCTTAGCGGTTTCAGTTATCGCTGGCGTTCGTCAGCGCCCATTTTTCGTTCCAGCCAGCGGACACCCTGGCTAATGATCAGCACCAACACGAGGTATTCGAGGATCAGCACGGTGTAGATTTCAAGGGGTCGGTATTCGGTGACCACCAATTCGTTTGCCCGTCGTGTGAGTTCCTGCATACCGATGACTGACGCAAACGCAGACATTTTGACAATGTAAATAAACTGGTTGGCCAGCGGTGGCAGTATGCGCCTGATCGCCTGCGGTAATATAACGTAGCGCATGGTTTGAAGGTAGTTAAGCCCAACGGTTTGAGCGGCTTCAGATTGACCACGCCCAATAGACTGTATACCCGCTCTGAATATTTCTGCGGTGAATGCGCTGTCTGATAGTGCCAATGTAATCACCGCCCCCCAAAAAGGATTGATGGTGATGTCGAGTCCCAGTGCCTTAAAAATCTGTGGCAGGCCATAAAACACCCAAAACAGCATGGGTAGCAGCGGAATGGCCCGCACCACTTCAACGTACACACGGTTAATCAGCCGCAGACCACGCCGTTCTGACAGGCCCGGAAGTGCGATCAATAGTCCAATGGTAATAGAGCTGATAGCCGCAATAATCGATAACAAAATGGTCGAGGCAAAACCGCCTGCCAAAAATTTAAGGTTCACCCAGCCTGACGGATTGGTCGGATCAACCACATACCATCCCCAGTTGCCGCCTGCGCCGCATCCGCTGAGTGTGGCCATGACTGCCATGATGACCAACAGGCCAACCAGGCGGTGTCGGCGTGAGCCGATAATTGCTGAAGTGATCATTAGTGTTTGAGTATCTGGTCGAGAAATTCGCGGCAGCGGGCTGACCGGGGGTTGTCGAAAAAACCTGCCGTTGGGCCAGTTTCAACGATTTCGCCATGATCCATGAACACCATGGTGTCAGCGACCTTGCGGGCAAAACCCATTTCGTGCGTGACTACGATCATGGTCATGCCATCTTCTTCGGCGAGCTCGACCATGACATCCAGTACTTCGGCAATCATTTCGGGATCGAGCGCAGAGGTAGGCTCGTCGAAGAACATCATGCGCGGCTCCATACACAGGCTCCGGGCGATCGCGACCCGCTGCTGTTGTCCGCCGGAGAGCTGACCGGGTCGTTTGTTCGCCTGCTCGGGGATACGCACTCTCTCCAGGTAGGTCATGGCGAGTGATTCGGCGTCGGAGCGCGACATGCCACGCGCCTTGATGGGGCCGAGCGTGAGATTGTCGAGCACCGACAGATGCGGAAACAGATTAAATTGCTGGAATACCATGCCGACCTCGGCGCGAATGGCACTGATAGAGTCGGGGTCGTCGGTGAGCTCAATACCATCGACGTGAATTGAGCCTGACTCATGGGTTTCGAGTCGGCAAATACAGCGTACGACCGTGGATTTACCGGACCCCGATGGTCCACAAATGACCATGCGCTCGCCGGTGTGAACCGTCAGATCGATATTTTTAAGTACATGAAAATCGCCAAAATACTTGTTCACCCCTGACATGGTGATCAGCGGTTGTTCTGTGTGGGGATTACTATCGCTCATTAAAGGCTGTGTGCGGGTGTGTTAAACTGACATTAGAAAGGGTTAAACAGGCAATAGCAAGCCGCGTTAAACATCCATGCCTGCGTGCAGTCCGTAAAGCTCGACAGACCCGCCATTCGCACCTTTTAACGTTCAACAATTGTCACTCTCGGAGCTCGCAAACCATGAAAACACGCCAACCCAAAACTGCCGGTATTCTCGCGGCAGCCTTTTTGTCGCTCTGCGCGATGACAGGGCAGGTCAGTGCTGCCGACTCAGCGCTAAACGATATTCTCAGTGGTAACACACTGAAAGTAGGCACCACCGGCGACTGGAATCCCATGACAGTCAAAGACCCGGCTACCAACAGTTATAAAGGTTACGACATCGATGTTATGACCGAACTCGCAAACGACCTCGGCGTTGATCTCGAGTTTGTTGCTACCGACTGGAAAACACTCGTTAATGGCATTGTCGGTGGTAACTACCACATGACCGGTTCTGCTTCTATTAGCCCTGCACGTATGAAGGTTGCGGGTTTCTCTGAGAGCTACATCTCCGTTGAAATCTATCCGTTTACGCTGGCCGAAAAGAGTGGTGATTTCGACAGCTGGGAATCGATCAACAAAAAAGAAGTGACCGTTGCAACCACGCTGGGTACCACCTTCGAGGGATATGTCCGACAGTGGTTCCCGGATGCAACCATCAAGGTGGTTGAAGCGCCTGCTCGTGGTTTTCAGGAGGTCATAGCCGGACGTGCTGATGTGTTTGTAACCTCCAACATCGAGGGCGCAACACTTGCCGAGAAATTCCCGATCGCCCAGGTCGAGGGTGCCGAAGCACGTGCACCATCACCGATCGCTATGTTGTTGCCACAGGATGATCAGGTCTGGATCAACTACGTCAACAACTGGGTGAAGCTGAAAACGCTAAACGGTTTCTTTGATGCCACCGCTGAGAAGTGGGGCTTAAAATAAAGCACAGTTACCAGCGCTGATAACCGATCAACACTTCTGCTATCTATCAGCCCGGTAGCCAATAGACCGGCAACACATCGCAGCCCGACATTCTGTCGGGTTGCATACTGTCAGGGAAGCAAAAACACCCTGCGCCTGATTATTCCTTTCGAGTATTCCCGCTAAACTCCAGCGAGATTGAACAAAAGTGCGCCACGACAAGCGGTGTCACGCCAATTCTAAATGCCGTTCACCCCACCCGAGTTTCTCGGTTCGTCATACTCACGTCAGCTTTGATGACGAGCCACGCGGCACCAACGAAACGACGAAGGTGTAGTAGCGAGGCGTTGATACCCGGTCGTGTTTTGCACGCCAATAGATCCCGGTAGGTGCGTCTCACTATCCAGGGAGAGCTTCAACTGCGAGTAGGGTCGTACCATATGCGCTGTACCGTTTGCGTGTTAAAGGCGCGTGTACCAACATTTGTCGCAGACCTTGAGCGTATTTGTCTTGAAGCAGCCAGACTGCCCGGCGTTCGGACTGCGTAGCCTGTTACTTGTTGCCTGTTACTTGTTGTATGACACTTATTGCACAGCACCTGTTGTGCGGTACTTGTGACTGGACAAAGGGCAATGGCGATAGTGGTGCAGGCGGGGTTTCGGTACAATTCGTGGCGTTCCGACATCGCGAATAAGGGTAAGCAGTTATGACCACTGACAGCAAAAATGCATTTAATCAGCCGCTGGGTGGCAATGAGATGCCACGGTTTGCAGGGCCGGTAACCATGATGCGGTTACCCACCGCAACGTCTGCAGAGGGGCTCGATGCCTGTTTTGTTGGAGTGCCGATGGACATTGGCGCATCGCACCGCAGTGGAACCCGGTTCGGCCCGCGTCAAATACGCGCTGAATCTGCGATGTTGCGACCGTATAACATGGCTACACGCCAATCACCGTTTGATCGTATGCAAGTCGCTGATGTGGGTGATGTCGCAACAAACACGTTTGATCTGAAAAAAAGTGTCGGCATCATCGCGCAGTATTACCGTGACATGTTGCAGCACACGGTTATTCCGTTAACACTCGGTGGTGATCACACACTGACCTACCCGATTCTCACTGCCATGGCCGAAAAACATGGTCCGGTTGGGCTCATTCATGTCGATGCGCATGCAGATATCAACGATGAAATGTTTGGCGAACGCATCGCTCATGGCACTCCGTTTCGGCGAGCGGTGGACGATGGTTTGCTCGACTGCAAACGTGTTGCGCAAATTGGACTTCGTGGTACCGGGTATTCAGATTCCGACTTTGACTGGTCGCGTGATCAGGGATTCCGCGTGGTGCCGGCTGAAGAATGCTGGTATCAGTCGCTGGCGCCGTTAATGCAATCTGTGAGAGAGCAGATGGGCGAGGGGCCCGTGTATCTGTCTTTCGACATCGATAGCCTCGACCCTGCCTTCGCACCGGGCACCGGTACGCTGGAAATCGGCGGCCTGACCACTATTCAGGGGTTAGAAATTATTCGGGGCTGTGCAGGTTTAAACCTTGTGGGCTGTGATTTGGTAGAGGTATCGCCGCCCTACGACCAAGCCGGGACAACTGCGCTGATTGCCGCCAATTTGTTGTATGAAATGTTATGCGTGTTGCCGAGCAAATAAGCGCTCTGGCGCTATACCATTCCGATCAGGAAAAATATAAATAGCCCTACACCGACCAACAGCATAATCGCCGTGAGCCACTCCTGACCTGAGCCTTTGGGACTGTTTTTCATCCAGTGTTTGGCTACCGGGATCATGCGCCAAATCATAAAGCCCAATAACAGCGCCCAGATAATTTTGAACCAAGACAAGTTTTCCATGAAGGCTATTAAGAAAGGGTAAAGAGGATGTGTGTTGCTGCTATTTTGCTGCAGTGCATACTACGGTGTTTCATGATGTCGCCTCGAGACGTGCTCTCTGGTTGCGCTCTCTGGCTGTACTCTCTGGTTGTGCTTATTTGGTGGCGTTCTCTGGTAGCACTCTCTGGCAGCAAACGCTGCCAGAGAGTGGAGCCAAATTGCGTGAGTAAACTCAGTGAGATTTTACTCGTCGCCCATCACACCGAGAATGTGAAGCAGGCTGGTGAATATGTTAAAGATGTTAATAAACAAAGACACCGTAGCTCGGATGTAGTTGGTTTCGCCGCCGTTAATGATTCGGCTGGTATCAAACAGAATGAAACCACTCATCAACAACACCATACCGGCAGAGACTGCGAGGCTCAGAGCGGGCATGTTTACAAACATCGAGACAATCACTGCACCAAACACGACGATCAGACCGACCATCAGGAAGCCACCCATAAAGCTGAAGTCTTTCTTGGTGGTCAGTACATACGCTGACAGCGCAAGGAAGATACCGCCGGTGCCAGCCATTGCTGTGGTCACGACAGCACTACCGTTGGGCAAACTGAGGTAGCTGCTCAGAACAGGACCGAGGCCAAAGCCCAGAAGACCGGTGGCCAAAAACACCAAGCCAATGCCTGCGGCGCTTTCTTCAAATTTTGGCAGCACGAACATCAATAGAACGATTGCTGCAATGGAGGAGACCATGGAGATCCCGACAGGCAGCCCCATCATCATCGAAACGCCAGCCATCGCCGCACTGAACAGCAGGGTCATGGACAGCAGCGCATATGTCTGTCGGAGCACCTTGTTGGTTGAAAGTGCGCTTTCGCGCTGGATACTAGTTGTCTGTTGCATCAAAAGCTCCTGAGATAACAAAAAAACAGTTGGAACCGGACCCTAATTCAGGCTCGGATTTCTCGATAATCATACGAAAATTCGCTGGTTTTAGGCTTCGACAGCCCCCACACCGCGCCGTTCCGCCAATAATCGATACTATACGTTATTTTTCAAACACCTAGGAGAGAAAAACCGTCAATATCGCCTGTTAACCATGGTGCAATGTCTGTGCAAAATCGGCGATTTCAAGTCATATTGATCCCCGACACAAATTACACTGGCAATCTGATCGCAGTTTTATTATCATGCAGCGCTCCGAGCGAAGGCCGAGATACCCAGCGGGAATCGCCGTGGCGCACAACAGTCGCGACCGAAGTGTGGGATGACTGTAAAGCCCACGCACTAGGGTTTGGAAACAACATAATGTAAGAATCGGTCTGTGAAAGTAACCAATTCACAGACATTAAAAGCGTTCTTCGATACGGCAGAGTGGTCGAATGCGGCGGTCTTGAAAACCGTTGACTGTCAAAGGTCCGGGGGTTCGAAAAAATCGCCGGGAGCGATTTTTCACAAGCGCGAGAATCGCGCGTAGCCCCGAAGGGGTGAGGCCCCGGAAGGGCCGAA
>CALDUO010000112.1 GCA_937923745.1 uncultured Granulosicoccaceae bacterium | reverse complement strand
ACAGGCCAGTGATCAACGGACAATCGAGCGCACCGTCCAGACGCAAACACCACGAGACCGAAGCCATGAACGAATCTTTCCCGACACGAGCCAGTGCTGTCATCATTGGTGGCGGCGTCACGGGTGCCAGTGTCGCCTATCATCTGGCAAAACTCGGCTGGCAGGACGTTATTTTGCTCGAGCGGAAGCAATTCGCCTGTGGTACTACCTGGCACGCTGCCGGGCTTATCGGCACCATGCGAGCCAATGATTCACACGCCAGACTGTGCGAATACTCCATGCGACTGCTCGGCGACCTCGAGCGCGATACCGGTCAGTCAACTGGATTTAGGCAGGTTGGCAGTCTGACTATTGCGCACAGCCAAGAACGCTGGCAGGAACTCCGGCGTGTTGCTTCAATGAACAATGCCTTTGGTGTCACCCGTGTTGATCTGGTGACCACCGATGAGATCAAACATAAATTCCCGCTGATCGACACCACTGACATCATCGGTGGTACGTGGGTTGAGAAAGACGGGAAGGGTAGCCCCATTGATGTGACGATGGCATTTATTAAGGGTGCCAGACAACTGGGCGCACGCTGCATTGAGGGTGTGTTGGTTGAGGATGTGCTGAAAAAAGGGCGGCGTGTGAGTGGTGTTGTGACCGATCAGGGCACGATTGAGACCGATTTTGTCGTCAATTGCGGTGGTATGTGGGCGTCGCGGCTCGGCCGCAAAACCGGTGTGAGTATTCCACTACATGCCGCTGAACACTATTATGCGGTGACCGAGAAGGATGACGCCATCACACCTGACCTGCCAGTGCTGCGTGATCACGATAAATGCGCCTACTATCGGGAAGATGCCGGTGCGTTGCTGGTTGGTGCGTTTGAGAAAAAAGCACTGGCCTGGGGGCAAAACGGGATACCGGCCGATTTCTGTTTTGACGAATTACCGGGTCATATGGAAGAGCAATTAATGCCGGTACTCGAAGACGCGATGGAACGTGTGCCGTTGTTGGCCAATATCGGTTGGCGAACCTTTTTCTGCGGGCCAGAATCATTTACACCGGACGATCAGTTCCATTTGGGCGAGGCACCTGAGGTCGACGGCTATTTCGTGGCGGCCGGGCTGAATTCCGTTGGTATCCAGACATCAGGCGGCTTGGGCAAGGCCTGTGCCGAATGGATGCATCAGGGTCATCCGCCGATGGACCTGTGGGGTAACGACGTCCGGCGTAATTACCCGTTCATGAATACCAGTCGTTTTCTCCAAGAGCGTGTACAGGAGACGCTGGGCCTTCTCTACGAGCGCCACTATCCGTTTCGCCAATTTGAGACCTGCCGGAACATCCGGCTCTCACCCGTGCATCACCAGTTAAAAGAGCACAACGCGTGCTTCGGTCAGGTGGCCGGCTGGGAGCGTCCTAATTGGTTTGCACCGCAGGGCGTCACACCGGAGTATGAATATACTTTTGGTAAACAAAACTGGTTTGAGTACTCAGCTGCCGAGCATGCCGCAGCGCGTGAGCGTGTTGCACTGTTTGATCAGTCGAGTTTTTCCAAATACCTGGTAAAAGGGCGAGACGCGGTCTCGGTACTACAAACGATTTGCAGCGCTGACATTGATGTACCGTTAGACCGTATGGTCTACACCCACTGGCTCAACGAGCGTGGTGGCATTGAAGCAGACCTGACGGTCACCCGAGTAGCGGAAGATGAGTTTCTGGTGGTCAGCGGTGCGGCCGTGACTCATCGTGATCTTGATTGGTTACGGCGTTGCACACCGGCTGATGCGCACTGTATGTCGGTGGATGTCACCAATGCGTGGGCTGTGCTGGGTGTCATGGGGCCCGCCTCCCGTGATCTGCTGGGTGCTATCACCGATGTTGATCTTGGCACAGACGCGTTTCCATTCGGTCGCAGTGTGATGACCGAAATCGGGTATGCACCGGTGCGGTTGTCACGGGTCTCGTTCGTCGGCGAACTGGGCTGGGAAGTGTATGTGCCTGTCGATATGGCAGCACATGTCTTTAACACCCTTATGGAGGCCGGTGCGCCGCATGGCTTGACGCTCGCCGGACTGCACGCGTTGGACAGCTGCCGTATCGAAAAGAAATTTCTGCATTTTGGTCATGATGTTGCCGACGAGGATACGCCGCTCGAAGCTGGGGCGGGGTTTGTTTGTAACATGGATAAGAGCGTGCGGTTTAACGGTTATGATGCTATCGCGCGACAAAAAGAATCGGCTTCGTGGAAACACAAACGACTGGTTCAGTTTCTGCTGTCTGACCCCGAGAGTCTGTTGTATCACCACGAGCCCATTGTGTTAAACGGTGATTGCGTGGGGTATTTGACGTCAGGTAACTACGGTCACACGCTAGGCGGGTCAGTGGGTCTGGGGTATGTCAAACATAATGAAGTCATCGATGCGGCCTTTATTGACAGTGGTGAGTGGGCGATAGAGGTTGCCGGTGAACGTATACCCGCCACTGCCAGTCTCCGTGCGCTCTATGATGCCAGTGGTTCGAGGATGCGCGGCTAGGCGCTGCGCTGCAACAATAGCCGGGCAACAGTAACCCGGCTTAATGATCTGTTGTTAACGGTTGGTAGCGTGATAACAATGTGGTGATACCGGGGTAGTTGTCGGGTGTCAGTACATATTTAACCACGGTGTCTCCCCACTGCTGCATCGCTGCAATGCGGCTGCTGGCGTCGCTGAGCGAGACAACACAGCTGCCACCGACAGCGTTCACGCCTCGCTCAAACAAAGCGTCCGGCAAGCAGCCAGCGGTAGGACCAATCAATTCAAAAAAGCAGTGTTCAGCGAGCTGCGCCAACAGAGCGTCCAGTGAATGGTTTAGCAGGGTCGAGGCTGTACAGATCAGGTAGTCGCTACCGATCAGTGCATCGATCTCATTGGTCACTTGTAGCCCGGGCGACTCGCGGTGCAGAGATGCATCGAGTTCAAGCACCACAAGTGGAATGCCCGAGCGCTGTAGGTGTTCAACCAATGGCCGAAAGTAACCGACCATCCCCACTTTTTTGTGATGCGTCGGCAGTTGCTCCGAATAGCGCTCGACAGAGTATTGGGCGTCAGTGACATCAAGGCCACACTGCCTGAACACATGCTGACTCACCGCGTTAATCGAGGCCATACCGATTTCACGCGCAGTCGCCTGCCCGGAGGTATAGCCCGACACCCATTGCCGTAGCGTAGAGTCAGGTAACGATGATCCTTCTTTGACCGGGTGGGTGCTGAGCGACTGCACATCGTCAAAGGTGGCACTGCCGGAGTCCAGCAAACGATAGAAGAATCCGCTCGACCCATCCGTTAATGTCAGTAAGCCAAAGCGCGAATATTTGTAACCTGCATCGGGGTTGGCGCTCGGTACCACAACCGTTTTCACAGCGGGTATCGGACACTGCTCCACGCAATTGAGGGTCATTGCGACCAGAGCCTCGGGCAGTGGGGTCATGGGTGTTGTCGCTTGTCTTGAGGTGTCTGGGTGAGTCGGTGCCATGCGCTATTGTAATGCATCATTTGCGCAGGTCACGATCAATTAGTGAACCGAATGATTCGACTGGAACAACAAATGCTTTGTCACCGTCACTCTAGCCCGCACGGTAACTTATGAAAGTTATAAACACGTCTCTGCCCGGTGTCCAGATTATCGAACCTGCTGTTTTCGGTGATTCGAGAGGTTTCTTTCTTGAGTCCTGGAATCAGCAAAAGTTTGCCGAGCTGGGACTGCCCACCGAATTCGTACAGGACAATCACAGTCGTTCCGCACAGGGTGTGTTACGTGGCCTGCACTATCAGATCAAGCATCCCCAGGGGAAGCTGGTGCGTGTGACACAGGGAGAAGTATTCGACGTTGCCGTCGACCTGCGAAAGTCATCAAGTACCTTTGGCCAATGGACCGGCGTCATTCTCTCTGAAGAAAACCATCGCTTGTTTTGGGTGCCACCGGGGTTTGCCCACGGCTTTCTGGTGATGTCCGAGTCGGCTGATTTTCAATACAAATGTACAACAGGGTATGCGCCTGAGCACGAGCGCAGTCTGCAATGGAATGACCCTGCTGTGGGTGTCGTCTGGCCACTGGCTGATGGGCAAGAGCCATCCTTGTCGGCGAAAGACACCGACTGCCCGCCGTTGGCCGAATTGGATGTCTTTGCATGAGAGTACTGATTACCGGCGGTGCCAGCGGCCAGCTCAAATATGAACTGACGCGGACCTGCCCTGAGGGTGTGGAGCTCTGTGCAGAATCCGGTGCAAGACTCGACATCACCGACAGCGCGGCAGTGAACCAAACCGTCGGTAATGCGAAGCCTGATGTGATTATCAACGCGGCGGCGTACACGGCCGTCGACAAGGCAGAATCTGACAGCGAACAGGCTTTTGCGGTGAACGATACCGGCGTCAAACATTTATGTGACGCAGCAGCTGAGCACGGCTGTCACCTGATCCATGTCTCGACCGATTTCGTGTTTGGGCCCGGTGATGGCACACCGTTTTTGCCCTCAGCGGCAACCGCGCCACTGAGCGTCTACGGGCAGTCCAAACTCAACGGAGAGCAGCACATACAATCGCTGCTACCGGATGCAGGATTGGTGGTTCGGACCGCCTGGGTGTACTCGTCCTTTGGTCATAATTTTGTCAAAAGCATGCTAAAGCTGATGTCAGAGCGTGATTCGCTCGGCATTGTCGCTGATCAGGTTGGCTCTCCAACCTGGGCCAACAGCTTGGCTCGAGCGCTGTGGATAGCGGCTGAGAAGCGCTCCTGTGGCCTGATGCACTGGACCGGTGCCGGGGTTGCAAGCTGGTATGACTTCGCTGTGGCCATTTATAGTCAGGGCAGGGCACTGAGTTTGCTTACCAATACAGTTGATATAAAACCCATAAGATCAGAGCAGTATCCGACACCGGCGACAAGACCGCCTTTTAGCGTGATGGATATGACGTCTACCGTTGAGTCGCTGGACCATTTTCCTGCTCATTGGCAGCACGATCTTGAGCAGATGTTGAGAGAATTAAGATGAAAAAACTGTTGATCACCGGAGGGGCTGGTTTCATCGGTGCCAATTTCGTGCACTACTGGGCTAACGAGTACCCTGAGGACCGCTTGGTGGTTCTGGATGCGCTCACCTATGCCGGTAACCGCAACAACCTCGCACCTGTCGAACAGCATGAGGGATTCCGGTTTGTCTCGGGTGATATTCTCGATACGGCGCTGGTCGAGACTCTCTTGCGCGAAGAGTCAATTGATACCATTGTGCACTTTGCGGCAGAGAGCCATGTGGATCGGTCGATCTCGGGTCCCGATGCATTTATAGAAACCAACATTATCGGTACGCACAGCCTGCTGAAAGCAGCCAGGCAAGTATGGATAACAGAAGGCAGATGTCCGGTACAACACAGATTTCACCATGTCTCGACGGATGAAGTTTTCGGTTCTTTGACACCGGAGGATCCCGCGTTTACCGAACAAACTGCATACGCACCGAATTCGCCCTACTCTGCGAGTAAAGCCGCATCAGACTTTTTTGTGCGTGCCTATCACCACACGTACGGCCTGAATGTGACCACCAGTAATTGCTCAAACAATTATGGTCCGTATCACTTCCCGGAAAAACTGATTCCGCTGGTTATTCTGAATATTCTTCACGGTCAGTCATTGCCGATATACGGTGATGGCAAGAACATTCGCGATTGGTTGTATGTGTCCGATCATGCATATGGTATTGACCTGACACTGAAAAAAGGCCGGGTAGGAGAGACCTACAACATTGGCGGCTGTAACGAATGGACCAACATCGATATTGTGCAACTCATTTGTCAGCTCATGGATACCCGATTCGCCCATGATGACATTTTGCGACGACGATTTCCCAAAAGTCCTGCAGCTGGCGGTGTCGCGAGTAACTCGCTCATCTCTTACGTGGCGGATCGTGCAGGACACGATTTTCGTTATGCGATTGATACTGCCACCGCCAACGAAGAGCTTGGGTATCAACCCAAGGTATCGTTTGAGCAAGGTATAAACCTGACACTGGATTGGTATCTGTCGAACGAACAGTGGTGGCGTTCGGTGATGGATGGGACCTATCAGCAGTGGATTGAGCAGCAGTATAAAGTTGCGTAACACCAGCTGAGTGGCGAGTTTTGCTGCCGCTCTGTCTCACCAAAACATCATGTCCCATGACAGCAACGCGACGCGTTGCTGTCTCGCTTCAATACGTGTGTCTCTCTGCACAACAGCATTCAACTCGCACGGCCCGTGGTCTGATGGCACTCAGCCTCAACGTGTTACTACGTTAACTATTGTTTCATCACTGGTATCCCGATGTGCGGCTGTGTAGTCTCTGCATCCGCTGATGCGCTCATTGAATGCAAACAACAATGCGCGACGTGACAGACAAGTACTGTGGGCTCGGGTCAGGTCAGGTCAGGTGTCAGTCTGCGGGTCAGGCCGCGAGTCAGGCCGCGAGTCAGGCCGCGGGTCAGGCCGCGAGTCAGGCCGCGGGTCAGGCCGCGGGTCAGGTGCAAACCAGTGTGATGTCCAGCCCGTCTTAGACTGGTGACTCTGCCGTCTTTGCACAATAGTGCCTGATTAATGCGTGACTGAATCCGGTTGCCAAAGAACGTGGTTTACGCTGCACGTTACCCAACCTAACGACAGCTGTGACACACATTCTACGTTAGCCTCTTTATCCTGTGTTTGCTACGTTCGCCTACGACGAAAGACTATGTTGTATTAATATGACGCGCAGTCGGTATTACACCGGTGGCAACTGATCTAACGGTAATTTTTGGTAGACACGTAAATCAGTGAGTTTTAAAGTGCCTGTAAGACGGCACTGCATTCACTCATCAAGGTGTACGGGTATACCGGGCGCGTTCCGTTGATTCGGGCACAAAAGAGTCGCGCACACGTGAGACTCGCACAAGTGAGACTCGCACAAGTGAGACTCAAAGATTAGTGAATATAAGAACGGACAGTGGCAGGTCTATGGCGGGCTTGTTGGTTTAATAGGATGTTTGGGTTGGGCCGTATACCAACTTCGTACATCAGGGTTGTATTTTGGGCTGGTTTTAACAGGCTGGCTGTATAAAATAGCTTGGTACATGCCCTGTTATGGCCAAAACATGGCCAAGGTTATGGCCAGGGTTATGTGGGGTATTAACAAAACTCTGCCGAGTGTAGTTTTTACACAAAACAGATCCCGATGCTCCGCTTTACGCATTGGTAATCATTAGAACAAGTAAA
The DNA here is from genome assembly GCA_937923745.1 of uncultured Granulosicoccaceae bacterium. Classification (GTDB taxonomy): domain Bacteria; phylum Pseudomonadota; class Gammaproteobacteria; order Granulosicoccales; family Granulosicoccaceae; genus CALDUO01. Next base: position 49,706 of record CALDUO010000112.1, on the reverse strand, counting down.
ACAGGAACAACAAAAGCCTCAAGGTTGTCTGGTTATTTTACAACCCGTTGTACGGAAGTAAAACCTGCTCAGCGGGAAGTATAACGACGAGGGTAGAGCGTAAGTCCGATCGAATGAGTGTGCAACCTGACATGTTGCTATCGCTGTGGCGACAACGGAGTGGTTCACAAGGGAATTGAGCATGAGCATAACTGCCGTATTAACCTGCTTGGTGCTGTTACAAATTAAGCATCTGATAGCAGACTTCATTATCCAGCCCGAGAGCTGGTTTTCTACCAAGAGCCAATACAGCGGCCGTGGTGGAATACTCCATGCTGCTGTTCATGCAGCACTAACCTTCGCGGTATTGCTTGTCTGTGGACAGGGTCTTGTTGCAATTTTGTTGGTCTCCGTGATCGAGGGCGTGATCCACCATTTTATCGACTGGTGTAAAGCATCAGTGGTAGTCAGGGAAAAACTGACCACACAACATAAGCGATTTTGGTGGTTCTTTGGCATTGACCAGGCGTTGCACCACTTAACTTATATCGGCATCGTTTGGTGGGTATACACTCAATCTCAATCACTGGGCGTCTGATGATGGCTCGATCGTGTCGTTATTGACACAGCTCGCGCATGATGGCGGCGACCGGTTTTATCGCGTTTATGCGGCCCGCACTTTTGCCCGCCTGCCAATAGTCCTTGTAACCTGAACCCGACACACTGGCTTTTTTTAATTTCCACACAGACTGCACGGTGTAGAGTGTGCGCATCCAGTGCTTGGTTCGTCTGCCTGACAGTAACCAGCGTGCTATCGGACCAGCCTTGGTACCGATACTCTCTATGTACGGAGTTTTAATGACGGCAACAGGGACGCCGGTGAGTTTTTCGGTGAGTACGATATCTTCAGCTTTTGCTTCGACGATAGCAGCCTTGTAGTCGTCATGTGCCGAACATTCGTCGCTGGCAATAAATCTTGAGCCAAGTTGTACGCCTGCATAGCCAAGGCTCAATGCCTGTTGCATACCGTGCGAGTCACCAATGCCACCTGCACAAATAACCGGCTTGCCAAGTGGCGCTATTGCGTCGAAGAGTGCTTGCGGCGTCATGTCGCCTGCATGTCCGCCCGCTTGGTTGTTAACACAAATAAATCCATCGACACCGGCATCAAAGGCTTTTTGAGCATGTTTAAGGTTGGTGACGTCGTGGTACACCACAATGCCGTGACGGTGGGCCAGTTCTACCATTTCACGCGGATCACCGAGTGCGGTGACAAAAAATTTGACACCGAGTTTTGCTGCGGCGTGCGCCCATTGCCGTGATCGTTCCATATAGACTTTTGAGCTGGTCTCCAGTATCAGATTGAGGCCTACGGGTTTGTTGGTCAGGCTGCGAATGTGTTGCACGCCGTTTTCAAAATCGTACCCATGGACATACGTCAGACTCATTGGTTGAATAATGCCGATGCCGCCTGCCTCGGATACTGCGGCGACCAGCTCAGGGTTACTGCACGGATACATCGCCCCGCCGATGACCGGGTGTTCGATGCCCAGTTGGCGGGTGAATTCGGTGGCAGCAGTCATGTGTTATCTCCGTCAGAGGTTTTGACCGGTCCAACCAGCCAGTGTGCGTCTGCGGTCGCGACCGTCACGCCACTACTGTCTGTTAGAACGACGGACACATGATAGTCACAACGCTCATTGGATGTTGGTACGGGTGCCGTGCATTCTGCAGTAATCAGACCCCGTGCTTTGCTCTCGTACCGAATATTCAGCCCGACCAAAATAGCCCTTGCATCCTCTGGCATGCCTGACAGCGTTGCAAGGCCGGTGGTGTATTCCGCAAGATTAGCCAGCGCGATCGCGTGAACTGAGTTCAGGTGGTTACGGACGCGGCGGCGATCTTTCATGCCCACGATAGCGTGTCCCGGTGCCAGCGACAGCACGTCAGCGCGCACAGAGCCTGTGTAAGGAATAACAACGCCAACGAGGCGACTGAAGATCCAGCGACCGGCCGGGAGGCGTGATAGTTTTTGCCAGCTGGGTAACATCAGGGCGGTGGGTGAGCGCTTGGCCACAACGAAAGCTCCGGATTATGAGACAGCGATGGTGTGTCGGTGTCGGGGTGATACGACCGAGAATGGTCAGCGCCGGTAGTTTAACAGTGCTGAGCCCATGACTGCGCGTCTATACCTGCCGGAGGGTTGTCGGAATCCAGTAGAGATGATGTGAATGGATGGTGTGAATGGATGGTGGGTTATGGAAAGCGGGTGAGCAGGGCTTGCCGATGACGGTGTGGTTTGACACGTGTACCGGCAGGCTTGTGCTGCAGAGGTGATGTGGCAAAAGAGACGCCGATCAACGCGACGTCTCTGTAATTTTGCCAGTAGTATTTTGACGGTGTAGTATTTTGAAGGAGTCGCTTGGTTCAGCCTTTCGCCTTATATTCCCACGAACGGCTGAATGATGCGTCCAAACATGCCGCTGTATCTGACCGGTGACATGGTTGCTATCAGCGCAATACAGGGTTTGTCGGTGTCGACCACCGGCTGGTGCATCACGTCGTCGCCGAAATCTGCGATATCGCCTGCCTTGAATCGGCCAATTTCATCTTGGTACGACCCCTGTAACACCAGTGTTAGCTCACGGTCGTGGTGGGTGTGCTTACTCAGCACAACGCCAGGTGACAGGTTGAGTAATTTAAACGCACCTTCTTTGCGATGTCGGTCTGACAGGTTGTGTTGTTTGATACCCGGGGCCAGCCGCTTCCATTCGAGCTTATCGAGTGTGGTTGGGAGCAGTCTTTGAAGGGGCATGGGTACCTGATTGATGCCGTCGCCGGAGACTACAGGTTTTGTCGACTCTGGCGGCTCTGTCGAGTACGAGTCGGCGGCGTCGTCAAGCCGATTCAGAAGGTCGGCAGCGCTGGTGGTGGTGGGCGATGGGGTACAGCCGCTAAGCTCGGCACCGCCGAAAGCCTCGGCCATGGCAGACCGGGAACGGCAAGCCGGGCACAGCGTTAGGTGGCACGCAATAACCACTTCAAGTTCGTGGTTTAGCGTGCCTGCTGCGTAATCCTGCAGCGTTTCGTCGCTAATGTGATGAGAAATAGCGGTCATAAAATGTCGTCTCTGTCGGTGTCGATCAGTTGTGCCCTCACGCTCTGAGTGGCTAGTCTGATTCTGGATTTAACTGTTCCCACCGGAAGGTCAAGCCAAGCGGCAATGGCTCCGTGGGATTTTCCCCTAAAATAAGACAGGTGCAAAACCTGCCGTTGCTCTATCGGAAGAGCCTCTATCGCCTGTTCCAGCCGTTTTGCATTTTGAGCGTCGAGCACCAGTTGCGCTTGATCACGCTCGGGTGTCTCGGACTCCAGCAGTTCGTCGTCGAGTTCGACCTCGATGCGCGAGTTGCCTCGCAGGTAGTCAATACGCCGGTTTCTCGCAATGGTGAAAATCCAGGTACTGGCGGCGGCCTTTGACGGGTCATAGCTCTCAGCCCGGCGCCAGACGATGAGCATGATTTCCTGCATCAGCTCTTCTGCCGTGTCTTCGTTCATGCCTTTACCGAGCAAAAACGATTTAACCCGACCCGCATAATAGTCGTAGACTTCTGTAAAGGCCTGACGGTCTCTATGTAAGCCTACCGCCACGAGTTGACGTCCCAGGTGCAGTTTATGCTCCCGGTCGGTCTTCTCGTCGGCGCTTTGTTTGGTTTTTGGCGACTTTACGTTCAACATTGTCTTATTATACTGGATAGACGTTACGAATGAATCCGCGAGCTGGATTTCCCCCTGAGTGAATTTGTGCGAACCCGGTCATGCACCGATGAGCCTTTCGCAGACGAAAGCACAGTCCAGTCGGTATCAGCCACGCGCTTGAGGTTTTTGTCCTGCGCCCGTTGGCGATGATCCGGCCCTTATTGCCGGACGTAGCCAACGAGAGTCCAACCACAACCCTGTTGATAATCTATGTCCGAGAACAGAAAGTCCAAAGTTGCCATCATCGGCAGCGGAGCTGCCGGTTTGTCAGCCGCATGGCTACTTGCCCAACGCTACGAGGTAACACTGTTCGAAAAAGATGATCGACTGGGCGGACATGCTCACACCGCGACTGTCGAGGAGCCCGGCCGGACCGATTCGCTCGCGATCGACACCGGTTTCATTGTTTACAACGAACTTAACTATCCCAACCTGACCGCGTGGTTCGAGCACCTTGGCGTGGCCACCGAAGAGACGTCCATGTCGTTCGCAGTGTCCACCGACAACGGCGGCTTCGAATACAAAGGCGGCAAGCTCAGTGAGCTGTTTGCACAACCGACAAACGTGCTAAAGCCAAGGTTTTGGCGCATGGTGCGTGATTTAATGCGGTTTTATAAGGACACCGATCAAGACGCGTTACCTGATAGCTCGGTCTCTCTCGGCGACTTACTCAAGGCTGGCGGCTATGGTGATGACTTTATCCGAGATCATTTGTTACCGTTCGGCGCTGCTATCTGGTCAACATCGCCAGCGGCAATGCTTGATTATCCGGCGGCAGCCTTTTTGAGGTTTTGTAATAACCACGGGCTATTGCAGATTGGCAATCGGCCTCAATGGCGCACGGTTACCGGCGGTAGTCAGCGGTACGTTGCCGAGGTTGAGAAAGCGCTGGCAGGACACACGATTGCTACAAGTTCGATCGTACAGCGAGTCATCCGATCGGGTGAGCAGGTCGTTGTTGAGTGTCGCTGCGGCAGCAGTTCGACCTTTGATCATGTGGTGTTTGCGACTCACGCCGATCAAACGCTCGCGTTGCTCGACGACGCCGATGCCATGGAAAAACAATTATTGTCACCGTTTGCCTACAGCCAGAATCTCGCCATATTGCACACAGATACCAGCTTGTTACCGCGCCGTCGTCGTGCGTGGGCAAGCTGGAACTATATTGACTCAGACGGCGCATCCGATCAGCGCCCATCGGTCAGTTATTGGATGAACAGCTTGCAGAACCTGGACACTCAAACCGATTACATTGTCTCACTGAATCCCGGCAAATCACCGCAACCAGACAGCATCCTGCGCACGTGCGTGTACGAGCATCCGGTGTTTAACGCTGCGACGTGGGAGGCGCAACAGCAGGTGTGGAACCTCCAGGGGCGTCGTAACACCTGGTTCTGTGGCGCTTGGATGGGGTCGGGATTTCATGAAGACGCGGTGCAGTCCGGGTTGGCGTGTGCAGAAGCCATTGGTGGCGTCCGCCGACCCTGGCAGGTACCGGATGAGTCCGGTCGCATTTTTGTGACTGCGCAAAACGGCGTCGAAGCGGCTGAAAAGTACCCCAACGAGCAAGTCGCCTGAGTCGCGGGCGATGACTGCTGTGGCATCCATCCGCACCGGCCTGTACGCCGGGCATGTGTACCACAAACGGTTCCGCCCGGTAATTCATGAGCTGCGATATCGTGTTTTCTCGTTATATATCAACTTGGACGACATCGACGAACGCGCTCAAAAGCTCCGGTTTTTCTCTCGTAACCGCTGGAACCTGTTCTCGTTTCACGACAGAGACTTTGGCCACAAAGGCTCGACTCTGCCACTCGACGAATATGTTCGCCAACAATTAATTCAAAATGGCATCGATACGGAGCCGACAGACGTATGTCTGCTGTGTTACCCCCGTATTGTGGGTTATGTGTTTAATCCGTTAAGTATTTATTACTGCTTCGACGCACGGCAACGCGTGTTTGCTACGATTCATGAGGTACACAATACCTTCCATGAGCGACAAACCTATGTGTTGCCCGTAGACGCCGACAGTCACGATGCGATCCGGAATATGCCTGTTGACACTCCCGGTACGACTGCGGTGCCCGGTTTTCCCGACAGTGCTGCCGACTGCGTTTCCAACAGTGCTGCCAACAGCGCCCAAACCGACACTGGCGCGGGCACCAACAAGGCTTTTGTGGCTGAATCTAAACCGGATTCTTTACGCGACGCTGTGCCAGGCGCTCAATCAGGTACCGAATTAAGCGCTGGGCAAGCGCAGAATGACAGGAGCGATACAAACAAAGCACCGGACAACGTCGTAGGTAACGCTGAAAAATCAACTGATGGCGTTTATAGTCAGCACTGTGACAAACTGATGTACGTCTCGCCATTTGCGCCGTTGGAACTGCAGTACCGGTTTAGGCTTCGGTTGCCTCAAGAGCGTTTCAGTGTGACTATTCACGCCGACGACGAAGAAGGGCCCTTGATTACCGCAACCACTGCCGGCAAGTTTCAGGTAATGAGTGATACGGTACTGCTCAAATTTTTATTTCTCTATCCTTTAATGACTTTCAAAGTGATGGCAGGTATCCATTGGGAAGCACTGAAACTGTGGTGCAAGCGAGTCCCTTGGTTTCGTCATACACCCGTAAACGAATAATCTATTTATGACTGAAGTTTCCAGACATTCCTCTCAAGCTCCGCGAGGGCAGGGGGGATTTGTTCGTCTCATTCGCCAGCCACTGTTGAAACGGTTTCAGCAGGTGCTCGATGGCTTTGATGTGGGCGCACTGGAAATGCGCTGGCCGGACGGCAGCGTGACAACGCACGGCCAGGGCGATCACCCGGTCACCGTGACGCTGCATAATTTTAAACCGATCAGTAGCCTGTTTTTTGGAGGGCGGGTTGGGTTCGCCCAATCCTACATCGATGGCGACTGGAGCACGTCCGATATATATCGCCTGTTTGACATGATTGTGCGAAATGAAGCATCGATCCAGTCGGATATATCCGGCGGTGTCACCAAACGGCTCGTGAATCTTGTTCAGCATGCGTTTAACCGTAATTCCAAAAAAGGCTCCAAGCGCAACATCGCGTTTCATTATGATCTTGGCAACGATTTCTACCGTCTTTGGCTCGACGAGGACCTGACTTACTCATCCGCCGTGTTTGCTAAGGAGAGCGAGACGCTTGAGCAGGCTCAGCTGAACAAGGTACATAAAGTGGGTGAACTGATCTCACCGAGTGCGGGAGACAACGTGCTTGAGATTGGATGTGGCTGGGGCTTTTTGGGCCGTCAGTTAAGTCAGGCACATGATTGCAGGGTGCATGGTATTTCACTGTCACAAGAGCAATTGGATCATTGTGCTCAGACGAACCAAGACCCCGATAAAAACACCTACGAATATATTGACTACCGCGATGTCAATGGCCAATACGATCATATTGTTTCTATTGAAATGTTCGAAGCTGTCGGCATGGCTTATTGGGAGACCTATTTCAAACGATTGGCGGGCCTGTTAAAGCAGGGCGGGACCGCGGCGATACAGATCATCACTATCCGTGAGGACAGGTTTGATGATTACGTCAAAAGCCCCGATTTCATCCAGCGCTTCATTTTTCCGGGTGGCATGCTGCCAACGCCGACTATCGTCGAACGTTTGATCAGGCAGGCAGGGCTGGAGACAACCTCTGTGGAGTGGTTTGGGAGCAGCTATGCGCGAACACTCAGTGCATGGCGTGCCAACTTTGAATCGCAGTTGACAGAGGTACGTGCACAAGGGTTCGACGAGCGTTTTATCAGAATGTGGCGCTACTATTTGGCTTATTGCGAGGCCGGTTTTGCACTTGGCAGAACCAATGTCGGGCTGTTTCAAATAAACCATGCAACGACAAAAGCGTTAACCTGAACCACCGCACACCAGCGGTTTTGCCCTGCTGACCTGATCGCAGGGCAGGTCCGTATAAACTAGGGTGGTAAGTAGTCGTAACGACCAACCGGGTCTTGTCGTGCTTGCACTTATCCACATCGCAAGGCTGGCGAGCAATGACAGAAAAAGTAGCGGTTATTGTCCATCTTTGCCAAACGCAGGTACAACCTGCACAGGAAAAAATGAAATTAACTTACGGTGTTTATCAGCTTCGAGCGGCCATGATCCTGTGCGCTGCCGCGTTAAGTCTTCTGTTATCCGGGTGCTCTACCATGAAAATCGATGAAGTGGCGTCAGACAGCCCTCAATTCCGCTTTGAAGAGTATTTCGCGGGGCACACGAAGGCATCCGGGTGGTTCACCGACCGCTTCGGCAAGGTCAGGCGTCATTTCTGTGGTGATTTTTTTGGTCAACAGCAAGACGACGGTTTCCTGCTGGATGAAGTGCTTTATTACACCGATGGTGTGGTAGAAAAACGTCAATGGCTGGTCAACACCACGGAGAGCGGCGACTTTCGGGCCGAAGCCGAAGCACTGATTGGCGGCGCTACCGGCATGATCAAAGGCAACGCGCTGGAAATGAATTATGTGATGCGTGTAGACCTTGCTGACGGCAAGCAGTGGCAGCTCAGCATGAATGACTGGATGTTTTACCAAGCCGACGGCAGCTTGCACAATGCCACCTTTGTATCCAAATGGGGTTTTCGCATTGGTGTTGTAACCACGCAGTACACTAAACACGACGGCGAGCTACTATGCTCAGGGTCAAAGAGCAGCTAGCGCGGCCGCGCAGATTTCTCAGGCCCGATTCCCGTCGTGACGAATCAAGGGCGCTATGGCGAGCGACGGGACGTAACGTTGGTTGTAACGCAAACATTAAGATCCCGTGGTAGCCAGAAAATCCGATTGCAGTCTGGCGTAGAGCGTTAATACCACTACCTCCGCAAACACCGGCCTTGGCTTGCGCATTGAAGGCAAGTACTTGCAGTGGTGTCAGTTTACTCCGCCATTAAGTTTCTACTTTCCCTCGTTTTTTACTAATTGCCTGACCACCGGGAAAAACAGTGGGTAAGGTAAAATCCTGAGAAACTTTAGCATCCACGTAAAGCGCCGTGGAAACGTAATTTCAAATTTGCCGGCTGAAATGCCGTCGAACATTCTGCTGGCAGCCGTGTCGGTATCAATCTGAAACGGCATCTCAAAATCGTTAAGATCTGTCATGGGGGTTTTTACAAAGCCCGGATTAACAACCGTCACTTTGATATTTCTGGCATCACACTCGGGCTTGATCGATTCTGCGAGATTAATCAGCGCAGCCTTTGACGAACCGTATGCAGCAGCTCGTGGTAGTCCCGCATATCCTGCAACGGATGAGACCAATACCAAGTGCCCTGTCTGATGATCGCGATAGTGCCCCAGTAGTGCCATCATACATTTCACGACCCCGAGATAATTAACCGCAAAGGTCTGTTCGAAATGATCGAGTGTGAGTTCATCCAACCCGGTTGGCTCGTAGAAGCCTGCATTCAGTACGGCAATATCCGGCAGGGTTGAGTCTGCGATGCGCTGACTGATGAAACCCGTGATGGCCTCTGCATCTGTGACATCTAACGGTGCTGCGACAATGGTGCCGGGCATCGCGTTGGCCTCGGTTGCTAATTCATTGAGCTTATCGATACTTCTCGCGCTGGCAAAAACAGTGTGTCCGGCAGTGGCATAACGTAATGCCAAAGCTCTGCCGATACCCGAGCTCGCTCCCGTGATCCAGACCGTTTTTATATCTGTGCCGGCTGCGTCCAGAATTTGCGGTGTTACCGCAGCATCGGCAGTGGTGTTGGCTGTTGTGTCTGGCGTTATAGAATCGTTCATTGATCGAATCCGTTACTGATATATTGAATGACGCTACCGTCTTCACCTTTGAACGACAGTTGAACCCAGCGGCCGGTCGTGTCATACCACACTTCTGCCTGGAGCTCATCGCTGTATACGTGATGTGTGGTTTCTATCTCTTGTTGACTGATGGTCAGTTGTTCGTTTTTGGGTTCTGACACAGTCACTTTGTTTGCGCGTCCGGTCAGCGTATTGAAGATGAGTTGTTCATTGAGCACTGCATTATTCCAGTGATTACTGCCAAAATTGACGTCGCCGGTGGTGGTTTCACCGTTCGTGTCGGTCATTGTCGCGACGCCGTCACGGTATTCGTACCGAGTTCGTTTGGTTGTGCCTTTTTCGGTGACTGAGGACGTCAAAGACATTAGTTGATCGCCAGCCCATTGTTCTTTTGACACGTAATAAAAACTGTACACCGGGATTCTCAGGACCCGAACCTTGATATCAGACACAATGTCGACTGTCAGCTCGTCGTTCTTTGGCGTAAAAGACAGTGTGTGGGTCCCTATTTTTTTTCCGTTACGAATAATGGTGTAGGTTGCTTTGTCACCGTAGGTCTCCAGCACCTCTGACGGCCCAATGGCATACGCTGAGCCAGCAGTTGCTGCGATCAGTACGACAGCCAAAAGGGTTTTGATGACAGAGCTGCGCGGCAGCGGACAAAATTTCATAGCGGGGATCCCAAACCGGAGTTGCGTTATTATACGGGTATTGTGTTAGGCAGATTGATCAAGACCATGAACAGTTCGACAGACTCAGGTGACTTAAAAAATGCAGGTGACTTAAACAATGCAGATGGCTCAACAGACTCGGGCCACCCGGCAACTGTCAGTGGTGGTCGGTTAATCACCGGTGAGTGCCCGGCGTCAGCAGAAACGGTGCATCAGCGACTCACCGCATTGAATCTCACGTTCAGCACGCAAACACACGAGGCGATGAGAACTGTGGAGCAGTCAAAACAGTTCAGGTACGGTGCGACGGGTGGGTTTTCAAAAAACCTGTTTCTGAGAAATAAAAAAGGACGCATGTGGTTGGTGACTGTGAGCGAAGACCAGCCGGTTGACCTGAAACGACTCGGGAGTCAGATAGGGGCAGGGCGGGTATCGTTCGCATCACCGACACGGCTCATGCATTATTTGGGCGTGGTACCCGGAGCCGTCACGCCGCTGGCGGTCATCAATGACACTCAGAAACAGGTGACTGCAATCATTGATCAGTCATTGTCGCTGGCTGATCCGGTGCATTTTCATCCGTGTGATAACACCATGACAACCACGCTCGGCTGGAACGCATTAATGACTTACATGCGCGACTGTGATCACGAGCCCGAGGTTGTCGACTTTACCGATATCGCCCCCGTCTAACCTGTTAATGATTGAGCAATACCTGCGTAGTCTGCTGGTGTTGTGTGATGCAGGTCGACGATGTGCAGCGCGTGTTTGATGTCGTCACTCAAGCGCCGTATACAGAGAGTCAGCTGTAGTCTTGTCTCGATGATGCGCTCATCAGAGGCATAGTCAATGTGATAGACAAGAGGAAGAGCGGCAGTCGCCGGTGTCTCGCCAATAACCTGAAGACTGTCTGTCAGTGCCGGTAAGTGATCTTGTGCCAACTGCCAACTCACCGGATCTACACAGCAAATATCACAATCAGCTGCCGCCACCGCCTCGAGTGATTTGAGGTGACTGCCGGAGGCTTTGGTGTCGAAGCAGGCCAGTGACTCTGCGATGCCCGTGTCGGTCAAGAGCATTGTCATTGCGTTAAAGCCTGACTGCGAATCAGCACTGTTGTAGGCAAATCGGGTCCCGATGAATTCTGGCAGCCTTGAGCGTGAGTCTCCCCGTCGGGTCACGACCTGGCTGGCATAGCGTGACCTGTAAAAACCCGCAACCGCGTACTCGGGAGTTCCCCACAGTGCCACGTGTCGTTTGAGCGTAGTGACATAGGGTAAGCCGCAAGTTTGTGACAAAATCAAATTTGGCGACAGCCAGGTATCGAGCGGCGTGTTGTGTCTGTTCAGCGCAGCGTCAACATCAAAACCCTGCTCGACCAATACGTATCTGAGTGCTTGCCAGTAGGCATCTGTCTCATGCCTAACCTGTGGCCAGTCATACATGGGCAGTGAGCCGATCAACATACCACCACGTCCCGATAATGCGTCAGAAGTCTTGACAGGCATTGACGCAGTGCCTGCTCACACTGTTTTTTACTCTGAAATTCAAGGGTTCTGGACAGTGTGGTGATGGTCTGCCTGGGCGTAGCACTCAAGGTCATCAGCTTGAGTTCTTGTGTTGAGAAAGCAGGTAGCGTTTGTGCGCGTGATGGGGATCGTGTATCAGTTGTGAATTGTTTGAGATACCGTTGCGTCAAGCGAGCGATGGCTGACTGACTGTCATGGAAATTACGCGTGGCCTGACAATAGGATTTTAGTATGGGCACATCAAGATAGTGACTGTCAGGCGTTTCGTGACCTGCTGTTGCCGACTGATAGAACCGCACCTTGTCAGCGTGCAACTGCAGCGCAAGGTCTTTGATGATCACAGCGCGTCTCGATGTGGCTTGCATAACACTAACGGATGGATAGGCGTGACTCGACGGTGGTCGCGCACCGGTATGAAACACCGGGAAACCATTTTGCTCCCAAAACCTCACCACATCAGGTGCCGCGCTGAACATCGCGCAGGTGGCGTCGTAGCCCAATGCCTGATGTTCGCTATGTAGTTTATTCAGGAAAAAACTACCAAGACCACGCCGTTGGCATTCCGGATGAATCGCGATACGAACCACTCTGGCTACCGTGAGGTCCAGTGCCTCTGCAGTGCCCGTGTATTGAGCGAGTAGCTGCGGTACAACATGGCCACGGGGCCTGCGTGTGCGCTGCAGAATACCCTGTTTCAGGTCAATGTCGGTGATGTTGCCCTCAGTTGCAACCAATGCGGCACCCAATAGCTGCTCGTCTATCGTTAGTACCCAAACCGCTAAATTGACACCGTCGAGTATATGTCTGAGATCAAGTGGGGTTGTTCGGTAATGGGCCTGTAATAACAGTCCGTAGATATCGCTGAGTAACGGTTCATTGTGAATCAGTGCTGTCTGATCAACCGCAACCACCTCGGCCCTGTCGATAGGATCGGTCTGCAGACCCGGGTGCCGTTTGATGTCGGCATCGAGCAACAACAAAGCATCAACAAACTGCTCCAGCCTGTCGTGAGCTGACCAACGTCTGGGCTGTGTCAGAGACGCCTTTTTGTAAGGTATATTTCGGCGAGTCAGTACGTTACCCAGTTGCAGTGCGAATCCACGTCCGGCCCCTTCATACCCGGCAACTGTGGTTGACAGAATAGAGCAGGGCGCATGTTCAATAATCAGCAGCAACTGTGGTAGTGGGATGCGAGCCGCCTCGTCAATAATAATTAGCGGTTTGGGTTCGTGCACCACGCCTGTGGTGTCGTCTGGTGCAGGGGTTATCTGCATCAGGTGATCAATGACTGTTTCAGGCGGTAAAAACGTGAGTGTGATTGGTACACCGGCAGCAGTCTCGGCAACAGTGGCGTTCGTCGCAGCGCTTGGCTCCATTCTCTCTCTTCTATAGTGATGTTGCAGGACAGACACCGACGCTTGATTGGGACCACACAAAATCACCGAGTTTGGGGTGGGGTTGTGTCTCCCGAGCATGATGCCAAGTGCCGATGATTTACCGCGCCCACGATCGCCGGTGATTAAAAACGTTTGGTGGGCGGCGTGCTGCACATGGTGTAACAGGCTGTTAATCAGGGCTTCCTGCTCGTTATTCGTTTGTGTCTCATCGCCTTGTAACTGTGGATGGTTCCGTGTGCCGTTTGGAGCGGTGACAGTTGGGCGGGTTGCAGAGTGCTTGATTGGCTTTGGATGGGTTGAGTTCGGATCTATTGGCTTAGTGTCGGGTGCAGTCGGCTCGTCGATTTTCTCTGTGCTGATGGTTGGTGCGGCGGACACCTGTTGGGTATGCAGACATCTCAGCCCGGTCAACGAACCCTCTGTTGCAATGCTGAGTGTGCTCAGCGCGTCACTGAGCCGCTGAAGGTACCGGCTGTAGCGAGGCGTATTCTGCCGGTCATCTGCGGCAAGTTCGGTTTGCGCGGGTGTCCAGACAGTCACTCTGGTACGCTCGGTGTCTGGTGCCGAGGGCCATTCTGCCAAGGGCGGTACTATCAGTATAAGCTGGCCTCCTGCCACCAGCGTCCCGGTAATTGCAGCGAACGCGTTACAGTCAAATCCTGCGCGTGCATCAAACACGATAGCGCTGTGCTCTGTGCCGAGCTGGTTAAAGGCTGCATGCTGTGGTTGTGCATTGACTCTGTCGGGCCCTGAGCTCTCGCGGGTAACGCGGTCGGAATTGATATCACCCTTCTGCCAAGAGTCAGACTCCGGGTTATTTGGCGGGATAACAATTCTACCGCCGTCTGTCGCAGCATTGCTCCGGGCACTGCTCCGGGCATTGCTCTGGGCATCGCTCTGGGCATCGCTTCGTTGCAGCGCGAGGTCCAGTTCCAGATCGGGCTGTGGGGACTGCCCCAGCCACAAGGATCTGGCGTGGCTGGTCAGTGATGTCATCTGCGCAATGTGCAATGCAACTGCCCGGTCAATGTCTGCTGTGGTCCTATATTCAATGACCACCAGTTGTCTGTCTGTACGGCAGGCTATCGCTGACATGACCTGGCCGGCGACAGGCAAGAGTGCCCATCGGGCATCAGGGTGGGTACGACCGGCACGTAAAAAATTGTGTAAAAATTCCCACGTTTCACAATTGCAATAGTGTTCGTTTCCAATAAAATTATAATGATTTCAATAAGATGAAGGCCAAGATTGTGAAATATGACTCATCTTATCGCTGAAGATGTGGGCTGGTATGCGATTGTAACGGATGATTCCGGTTAGTATGCCTCACCCCATGCGTATGAGCCTGCAATACTGTCGGGTTTTGCACGTTATTTCGAAACGTTGAATGGTTGGCGGAGACGTCAGTTAAGTGTCGGATTTCAGTGAAAAATCGGGTGGGAATTTTCTGTATTTGAACTAAATTTATAGTGGGTTGGTGAAGCGGGCTTCGGCCCAGGGACCGAACTGAAATACATTTGTTGTTTAGAAACCTTTGTGAGAGGAATTAATACATGTTAAGACGTTATTTGGGCGTAGCCCTGGTCGGCGCAAGTCTGGTGATGGTAGGTTGTTCATCCAGCGACGACGACGCAGATCCAGTAGTAGACAATGGCACTGACGTCACCGACGGTACAGATGTCACCGACGGTACAGATGTCACCGACGGTACAGATGTCACCGACGGTACAGATGGCACCGATGGTACAGATGGCACTGACGGTACAGATGGCACCGACGGTACAGATGGCACTGACGGTACAGATGGCACCGACGGTACAGATGGCACCGACGGTACAGATGGCACTGACGGTACAGATGGCACAGATCCAAACGTTGCCAGCGGCACCTTCCCTGACGTTGATTTCGTTAGTGGTACTTCAGTGACCAACAACTACGACGCAACCGGCCGTGATGATGCACTGGTTCGAATCGTTCATGCGAGTGACAACGTAGGTAGTGTCGTGGTAACCGCTGATGGCGCAACTGCGATGCCTATCGGTACTGATCCACTGGATTCAGGAACCGCAATCAACTTTGGCGATGATGTTGTTGGTCCAGCTGCAATACCGGCTGGCGATCACACTGTTGAAATCTTCAAAGGCGGCGACTTTTTCCAGGGTAACTTCACACCGGCTGTTGCACTGGATCCTGTCAGTGTTGGTGCGGGAAGTTCCTCGACTGTCATTGCGCGTGGTGACGCTCTGTCCGATCCGGCAACACTCGAAGTGATCACACTGGTAAACGATACAGCGACTAGCTCAGGCGATGTTGGCAAGATCCGGGTTGTTCACGCAGCACGTGGTTTCGCTATCGTATTTGACGGCCTGACTTCTGGCGAGCTTGACCTGTTCGTTAATCAGGACGGCGTTGTTAACGGTACACCAACCGTTGCAGGCTTCAGCTATGAAGACGTCAGCACTGGCTACGTTGAAGTGCCTGCTGGTGACTACCAGGTGATTGCAACAGAAGCCGGTAATTCAGCTCGTGCACGTATCGAAGCTACGCTGACTGTTGGCGGTGGTTCAGTACAGACCATCGTTGTCACAGACACCACTGACTTCGGTCGTACTGCGAACCTGATCGTTATCGACGACAAAGCAGTACCCTAGTCAATAATCGCTGGGCACTGCCAGACGATCGAGCATGCCGCAATGGGTGCTCACCGTCTGAGAACCGCTGGTTGGTTGAAATAGATCAACCAGTGGCTTTAAGTAAAAAAAGGGTGACTCAATGCTGAGCCACCCTTTTTTTTGCCAGTTGTTTATAAACCGGCTGTTTACAAACCGGTTGTTTATAAAAAACCAGTCACTGATGTACACACTGCTGTGTCGTTACCAAGCTGTTCAGGATACTGCCAGCGCCACGGTAAGTCGTGACTCGATCGGTGAACGGGTGGGCTGAGTGGTTGGCACCCGTACCAATCCTTCGGCCTTTTGAAATTAAATGGTTGGCACCTGTATCAATCCTTTGACCGGTTTTAAACTAAATGGTTGGCGTGGAATGCCAGGTGCTTGCCGATGCGTGTACTGATGAAATGGTAGCTGTGATCGTAGCCCTCGAGCATATTGTGTTCTATCGCAACCTCTTGCTGCTGACAGGCAGTGACTAAACTCTCTGGCGCAAGGTATTCTTTCAGGAATTCATCAGCCAACCCCTGATCAACCAATAATGGTGGCGCTTCGGCACCGGCTTTGATCAGCTCAACGGCATCCCACTCGGCCCACGCTGATTGATCGTCACCGAGGTAAGCACCGAAACACCCGTGTCCCCAACCGCAATTGACCGGGTTGGAAATGGGCGCGAAGGCGGAGGCCGACACGTATTGACCGGGATTTTTCAGTGCACAGATCAAAGCACCATGCCCACCCATGGAGTGACCCGTGATAGCGGTCTTCTCGCTGATATCGGGAAACTCATTGGCAATTAATGCCGGTAATTCCGAGGTGACGTAATCGTACATCTGATAGTGCGTTGACCAAGGAGCCTGAGTGGCATTGACATAAAAACCGGCCCCCTGACCCAGATCATAACGTTCCGGTTCATCCGGCACTGAATCTCCTCTGGGACTGGTGTCCGGCATGATCAACGCAATACCGAGCTCCGCGGCATAACGTTGTGCACCCGCTTTGGTTCTGACATTGTCGTCGGTACAGGTTAGGCCCGACAGAAAGTACACGGCAGGCACCGGCGCAACAGCGACTTGTGGTGGAAGATAGACAGAGAATGTCATATCGCACTGACAGGTAGAGGACGGATGAACATAGCGGTTCAATTGGCCGTCGAATTCCTTAATGGATTCAATTTGTTTCATGACGTGTATTGTTTAAAAAATGATGACTGAGCGTATGCTTTTTCCTTCATGCATGAGATCAAATGCGGTATTGATATCATCAAGAGGCATGGTGTGCGTAACCATGGAATCGAGCTCGATTTCGCCACTCATATAACGGTCAACATAACCCGGTAATTGGGTTCGGCCCTTTACCCCTCCGAAAGCCGTGCCTTGCCAGCGACGTCCGGTGACAAGCTGAAACGGGCGGGTGTTGATCTCTTTGCCAGCACCGGCAACGCCGATTATGGTCGAGACACCCCAGCCCATATGGCAGCATTCCAGCGCCTCGCGCATCACGTCGACATTACCGATGCATTCAAAGGAATAGTCCACACCGCCATCTGTCATATCGACAATAGCGTCGGTCACCGAGCCGGACAGTTCTTTGGGATTGACGAAATCAGTGGCACCCAGCTGCTGCGCAATAGTGAATTTATCGGGATTAACGTCAACAGCGATAATACGGGCGGCTTTCGCCATGACAGCGCCCTGGATCACTGAGAGCCCGATACCGCCAAGCCCAAAAACTGCCACCGTGGCGCCGGGTTCAACTTTGGCTGTGTTCAGTACCGCACCGATACCCGTGGTGACACCACAGCCAAGCAAACACACTTTATCAAGGGGTGCAGCCTTATTGATTTTGGCCAACGCAATCTCCGGAACCACCGTGTACTCGGAAAACGTGGAGCACCCCATATAGTGATAAATGGGTTTGCCGTTTTGGGAGAAACGGCGACCTCCATCAGGCATAAAGCCTGTCCATACGGTTGAAGCAATAAATTGGCACAGGTTGGTTTTGGACGATTGGCAGAATTTGCAGGTACCGCACTCTGATATATACAGGGGAATGACATGGTCGCCGGGTTTCAGGTCTTTCACGCCTGGTCCGCATTCAACGACTTCACAGCCACCCTCATGTCCCAATACGGCTGGAAAGACGCCTTCCGGATCCTCACCGGACAGCGTGAAAGCGTCAGTATGGCAAACACCGCTGGCAACGACCTTAACCAACACCTCACCTTCTTTGGGGCCTTCAACATCGATCATTTCTATGGATAGGGGGGCTTTGGCTTCCCACGCAACTGCTGCACGAGCTTTCATAGATGTTCTCCCGTTATGTTTAGTGTGTGACGCAGGCGTATCGCCTGGCGTTAGAGTGTGAGTGATCGGGTGACAGGTTTACCGACCATAATGCGACAATCGTATCGCAGTTACTGACGCGCCGCTATCACTGGAAGGCCGTTTCGAAAAAACTGCGCAATTTGCGAGAGTGCAGGCTGGCAGGTTTCATGGCGGCGAGTTCGCGCAGCGCATGGATACCGATCAGCAGGTGTTGAGACACCTGTTTTTGGTAAAACGCCGATGCCATGCCGGGCAGTTTGAGTTCGCCCTGCAACGGTTTGTCCGAGACACACAACAGCGTGCCGTAAGGCACTCGCATGCGAAAGCCATTCGCAGCAATCGTGGCTGACTCCATATCAAGCGCGATTGCGCGTGACTGGGAAAGCCTGCGCACCGGTTCACGCTGATCCTGCAGCTCCCAGTTACGGTTATCTACCGATGCCACGGTGCCTGTGCGCATGATTTTTTTCAGTTCGAATCCCGACAGCCCGGTGACTGTTGCGACAGCGGTTTGCAACGCTTGTTGAATTTCTGCAAGAGCCGGAATAGGTACCCAGGGTGGAATGTCATTATCGAGTACGTGATCCTCTCGCACGTAGGCGTGCGCGAGTACATAGTCACCCAGTTGTTGGCTGTTGCGGAGTCCGGCGCAGTGCCCCAGCATCAGCCAGGCATGAGGCCGTAATACGGCGACATGATCGGTGATGGTTTTGGCGTTGGAGGGCCCAACACCGATATTGATCAGCGTAATGCCCCGGTTGCGCTCGGCAACGAGATGATAGGCGGGCATCTGTGGGGCACGAGAGGGTGCAACCCCGGCCGTTGGTCCTGTATCGCCAGATGTGGTGATTACATTTCCGGGTTCTACAAAGGCTGTGTACTCAGAGGTGCCTTCGGCCATGGCACGGCGACTGTATTCACAGAACTCGTCAACGTAAAACTGGTAGTTCGTGAACAGCACAAAGTTCTGGAAATGCTTTGGCTCGGTGGCTGAATAGTGTCGCAGGCGGTGCAAAGAGTAATCGATACGCGGTGCCGGGAAGGGTGCCAACGGTATGGGCTTGTCGGGGTGTTGCTCAAAGGTGCCGTTCACAATATCGTCATTGACCTGTGCGATGTCAGGCACATCAAACGCATCCCTCAGACGTGCGGTGATGGTCGCGTCGCTACCATCGGCAGGCACGCTGCCGGGCGCCAATGCAAAATGCAGCGGGATTGGGGTGTCAGATTCAAATACAGTAACTGGCTGTTGATGATTGGTGATTAGCAGACCCAAATTTTTAATCAGGTAGTTTTTAAACAGTACCGGTTCGGTAATCGTGGTTTCGTAGTCACCCGGTTGCACGACATACCCATACGAGAGTCGAGAGTCGGTTTTGGCAAAGGTATTGTGTTTGAATGACACTGCGGGATAACACGCGCGAGCGCGCTCTGTCGTCTCCGAGGTCGGATTGACGTAATGTGCAAAGGCGTCACGAAGCCATTGCGTATTACAGTCGTAGATGGTGATCAGGTAATCGACGGCCTCTGCGGCGTCGGTGAAAGATTTGGGTTGAAACCGTGGCTTTTCGTCGAGTGGTGCGGCAGTCGAAACGGGCATTTTCTTCTCCGGTTTCGCCGTTAGTCTATCAGGTATCGATAATAGCCGTAAACCAATGCACCGAACCCTGCCACCAGGTAGACCAACTGCAGTACGCGGGCATCATCGCCGATGGCGACAGACGCAACTGCAATGGCCAGAAAACAAACAAAAACGGCTAGCTGGGTGACATAACTTTTTATCACCAGGTATTGCTGATCCCCGGCCATAGCCGCCACATCGTAAAACCGCTTGTTAAACGTCAGCCGAAAAAAAGACGAGAAGAAACTGATCAGAATAATGAGCAGGTAAAGCCATTCAGTGGATAACGACGGGCCGACGGGCACCCGCAGAAACCAGGATAACGCATACAGCAGCACAGCTATCGTAAACACCGAGTTGCCCGGAATCTTGTCAATCGTGTTTTTGGCGACAAAGAATGCAAGGCCAAACAGCGCGCCGAGCACGATGATGGTCAGCCCCAGCTGTGTAAAATTCTGATCAGTCACCCAAAATAGTGACAGTGTCCAAAAATGGCTTTCCAAAAACAGAAACAATCCGTCGACCACAAAAATACGCCGTGAGCGATGGCGGTCACGATACTGCAATGCGTCTATGACGGTGACCGTGGGCGAGGGAGTGGCGGTCTGTGTCGGTGGCGCATCGGCACAGGTAGCACCCAAGGTCTGGTGAGAGGACTCACCTTGGGTTTCACTAATGACTTCACCAGACACTTCACCAGACACTTCACCAGATACATCACCAGATACTTCATCCGATTGGGTCAGCCTGGAGGTGGCGGCAGTTGTTTGCAGGTCGCCGCAGCGGAGAAACCATATCGCTGATATCGTAATAATAATCAGCGAGCCAATGATTAGCAGGACATACCCGTCGCGCTCCATCAATAGCCCGCCGATCAAAATGCCAGCTTTCAAAAACAGGGTGACAAAGATCTGAAAGTTGCCGTATTGACGACCGGAGTCGGAAGAGTCGACGCGTTGCAAAAACAGGCTGCGTTGGGTCATCCAGAAAAAACAGTTGTACAGCCCATTGGCCAACCCAAATAACACCAGAAACGCTATCGAAGGATTAAAGAGCAGGTTGACCAACAGCACTATCGCTTCCGTGGCCAGTGCCAACACCAGCAAGTGTTTCAGCGCAAGGTGCTTCCAGCTCCACTGCCACACTGACAAAAAAGCCACAAACGAGAGACCAGTGACAGCAATAAACAAGCTGATGCCAGCAAGGGATACAGACCGGCTGTAGAGATACACCGGTATAAAGAAAGGAAACAAGCCTATCAGTAACGAATTAACGCCAAGAAACTGATAGAAGATTCGGTTGAGCTGGGGAGATGAAAGGGCCAGATTACACCGTTAGAAGGTATCGGTGTCAGGGATAGCCAGCGCGTCCATACGTTCGAAGAACTCGTCGAGGTTATCAGTAGTACCGTAGCGCGGCACCTTATGCATCTTAATATAGGGTCTTGAGTTGACCTCCAGAAAAATACATTTTTGTGTATCTGTCTCTTGCTCGATACCGTGCTCAAAGATGACATCGATGCCGAGCAGGTTCGCATCGAACATGCTGACTACGTTTTTGAACAATTCTATATTTTTGGCGGGAATAGTACTCTGGTCGATGGTTTCGACAATGCCACCCGGCGCCAGTGCCACCCGGTTAAACAGATAAATGCGGTCCCCATCGGCCGGAACCGATGTGAAATCCAGTGCTTGTTTGTTCAGGTATGCCGTGACGTCCGGACTTTTGCGAATCGGGTAGATGACCGGAAATAAATTCATCTCTTCACGAATAGCGTTCTCGGAATCGATCAGAGCACCGATGGAGTCTGTGCCGTTGCCGTCTACAAATGGCGGATAGCGCCGAATGACCGAGACAATTTCATCGGGCGTCGCAAGCACCCGATAATTGGCACCCAGCAAGTACTGCTCGATGACACTGGTGGGCCACCAGACTTTGACCCACAACGCAGCTTTCCAGAGTTCTTTGTAATTGGTGATCGGAAAATGACTGCCGCGTGAGAAGCCGCTGACGTTTGGTTTTATTACCAGCGGAAAACCATGTTCTTTTGCAAACTTGTGGGCAGTCCACGGGTTTAGAAAAATGAGTCCCTTGGCGTGCGGGACATTGTTCTTGTTAAACGTGGCGCGTGCTTGTGCTTTCGATCTGGCGCCGCGTCTGACATCAACCGGGTTGTAGTTGCTGCACCCGTCCATGTACTTCGCGCTGACCCACGCGTACAGCGCTTTCTTTAGTTTTTTGATCACAGGAAGCTGCGCAGGACCGAGGCTGTTTTGTGGTGTCTGTTGTATGACATCATGCGTGTGAACACAGGATGCACAGGTTGGTTGGCGTCAATGGAGCGGGTAGTGCGCGCAAGCTCCCACGACACCGAACCGATGAACTTCAATGCATCCAGCGCGCTGAGGTTTTGGTCGAGGACATTCACGGGCATGGGAGTGAAGAGGTTGAGCTCTATCACATGAAATTTGCCAGCGATCAGATCGGGCAGGGAGTGTGCCCTGACGCTGAGTCTGGAGTGCCCAAAATGACCAATCTCTTTGTTGTACTCTGCCAGCTGCTTGAGTTCCTCTTCGGTGAACTGGTTGGAGATATCGTGGTAGGTGGTGTCCTCGTTATAGACACTGTTGATCGGGTATTCGTGTGACTCGTTAATGACCTCAGTCACTGTCACGATCGACGCTGATTGTCGGTCAGGCTCGGGATAGACGAAAAAAATTTCGAACTCGCGTTTTTCGAGTGCGCCCTCCTGGGCAATAAAGCGTGTGGCGGATCCGTTGAGTCCCTTGGTGATGGTTTGCAGTTCGGTCTCGTTGTCCGCGCGTTGAATGCCCTTGGCATTTTGGCCCCATTCAGGTTTGACAAAAACAGGGTAGCGGATAGGTTCGAAGCCGTCGACCAGCCAGTCTTGACGGAGTTTCCATTTCTCGGGAATCAGGCTGTCTATGTTGATTTTGGAGAATATGCCCTTGTCACCGGAAAAGTAACGGGCATTGATCTGAAAGTAACGCCATGGTGCCGTACGGAGGCGAAAGCAGCACAGTATGTAGGCTGCAACAATCAGCGACGAAATGGCGGTCTTCATTAGGTAAAATCTTTCATAGCGTGATAATTGATAAAGCCCTGCAGCAGCGGTTGCGATTTTTCAGTGGTATTCATTTTCGTTTTAACTGCCGGTTTTGAGCTCTGTTGAGCGGTTCCGGTCAGTCCAAGCCGCCGATACAGGAATCTGGAAGCTCAGCGCACTAAAACAGCCTGACTACCAACCACTAATCATATAATACTGCGGCGAGATATTGTCGCAAAATATATCAGTGTCAATGTAACGCAAGCTGTGATCAACACGGGCATGTTTAGTTCCCGTAGCCCGGGATTATTAGCGTCAAAACGCTTTACTGTGTCGCGACCGGTAAAGACCCTTTTTCTGGCTTGCTGAGTGGTAACTTATCTGCGCGACACTTTGATGGTGAACATCCGTTGTTTTCCCACACATCAGCATCAAATTTGGTTACAATGCCGGGTTTTTCGCGGGCGTGCCCGACAACTTACCCTCTCGCTGCCATCTGACCAGGTAACCGTAGTCTCTGACGAAGGCTTTGGCCCGGGTGGTATTGGTTGCTAATCAGCACTCACCGTTCGGGTATCCCGTGAGGTTGGCCAATGAGGGCGGCCATTGAGGGCGATAAGTGAGGGCGATAAGGTCTTGCGCTGTTGAGACTGCCAGAGTGTGATCCTGCCACCAGAGCTTTTGGGTGCTGGCACCGTCTTTTGACGATCGCCGACTGTCGGCCAATTGGCTGATCGGTATCCGAAGTTCCAGAACCGGTGGCCGGTCACAGCAAACGGGGCGTAATTGGCATAAATCGGGTAACCGAAGCGCCAGCGCAGTCCAGTGGCGGCGTAGGCGTCGTCGGTTTTGTGCGAGCAGCGCCTGACTGGCAGTTGATTGGCTGCGGATTGGCGGTTGATTGGACCGCTGACTGGCCGCTCACCGGCTGGGCAAACATTGGCTACAGGCTGGGGTTGGCCACCGGCTGGACACATGTTGGCGGCAGGTTGGTGACAGGCTCGCCGCAGGTTGGCACAAATGACGGCAAACACGACCGAATCGGGCAGGCGAGGTTCGGATAACCGGTAGCAGGCTGGCTATATTTTTTGGTTAAAAGCTTCCGTATTTCAGGGTCTTACATCAGACCTTTCTTTTGAACGAGTATTGAAAATGACTGACATTTCGAACTACCGGAACATCGGTATCTTTGCGCACGTAGACGCTGGCAAGACCACGACCACGGAGCGGATCCTGAAACTGACCGGAAAAATCCACAAAACCGGTGAAGTACATGATGGCGAAGCCACCACTGACTTCATGGAGCAGGAGCAAGAGCGCGGTATCACTATCCAGTCGGCGGCGACCCGTTGTTTCTGGAAAGACCATCGCTTGAACATCATCGATACCCCCGGACACGTTGATTTTACGATCGAAGTCTATCGTTCCCTGAAAGTACTCGACGGCGGCGTTGGGGTTTTCTGTGGTTCCGGTGGTGTTGAGCCGCAGTCAGAGACCAACTGGCGCTACGCAAACGATTCGGAAGTTGCGCGCATCATTTTTGTGAACAAGCTCGACCGTATGGGCGCTGACTTCTACCGCGTCGTCGACCAGGTAAAAAATGTACTGGGCGCGCGTCCCCTGGTCATGACCTTACCGATTGGTGTCGAAGACGACTTCGTTGGCGTGGTGGATCTGTTGACCGAAAAAGCCTATATCTGGGATGACTCCGGTGACCCGACCAAGTACGAAGTTGTCGACGTACCAGCCGACATGGCAGACAAAGTGGCACAGTTCCGCGAAGAAATGATCGAGACTGCGCTGGAGCAGGACGACGACGCCATGGAGAAATATCTGGATGGCGAAGCACCGGATATCGACACGATTAAAGCGTGTATTCGCAAAGGCACGATCGCTCTGGATTTTTTCCCGACCTACTGCGGCTCTGCGTTCAAGAACAAGGGTGTTCAGCTGATTCTCGACGCCGTTGTTGATTACCTGCCAAATCCAACAGAAGTCAAACCACAACCGGAAGTTGACTTGGAAGGTAATGAAACCGGTGATTTCGCGATCGTTGATCCTGCGCGTCCGCTGCGTTCGCTGGCTTTTAAAATCATGGACGACCGTTATGGTGCGCTGACCTTCGTTCGTATCTACTCGGGCACGATCAACAAGGGTGACACGATCCTGAATACCGCCACCGGAAAAACCGAGCGTATAGGTCGTATCGTTGAAATGCACGCTGATTCGCGTAACGAACTCGATTCTGCAACGGCCGGTGACATCGTGGCTGTGCTGGGCATGAAAAACGTCCAAACCGGTCATACGCTGGCTGACGCAAAGAACCCGGCCACACTGGAACCCATGGTTTTCCCTGATCCGGTTATCTCGATTGCGGTTGCACCGAAAGATAAAGCCGGCACCGAAAAGCTGGGTATCGCACTGGGTAAAATGATCGCAGAAGATCCGTCGTTCCGCGTGGAAACAGACGAAGAAAGCGGTGAGACTATTCTCAAAGGTATGGGCGAACTTCACCTCGATATCAAAATCGATATTCTGCGTCGCACGCACAGTGTCGATGTTGAAGTAGGCAAGCCGCAGGTGGCCTATCGCGAAACCATTACGCAACAGGTTGAAGACACCTATACCCACAAGAAGCAAACCGGTGGATCGGGTCAGTTTGGTCGTATCGATTACGAAGTGGTTCCGGGCGAGCCTGGTTCGGGTTTCCAGTTTGAGTCAGTGGTTACCGGTGGTAATGTGCCCCGTGAATACTGGCCTGCCGTTGAGAAAGGCTTTAAAAGCAGCCTCGACAAGGGTGTGCTGGCGGGTTACCCGCTACTCGACTTCAAAGTTGTACTGAAAGACGGCGCTTTCCACGCGGTCGACTCGTCTGCCATGGCGTTTGAAATTGCGGCCAAGGCGGCTTATCGTCAGACCATCCCGAAGGCGGGTCCAAAGTTACTTGAGCCCATCATGAAGGTTGATGTGTTTACCCCCGACGATCACGTGGGTGATGTTATCGGTGACCTGAACCGCCGTCGTGGCATGATCAAGTCGCAGGAAGCAGGTCCGACCGGCGTGCGCATCAAGGCCGACGTTCCGCTGTCAGAGATGTTCGGGTACATTGGCGACCTTCGTACCATGACCTCCGGTCGTGGTCAGTTCTCGATGGAGTTCGAGCACTATAACCAGTGCCCGCAGAACGTTGCTGATGCAGTCATCAAAGAAGTACAGGAACGCGACAAGGGTTAAGATAAGGGTTAAGACAAGGGTTAATTGGTCAATCGGGCCACAACGCCGGCTGTATTTACGGCCGCAAACGCCGACGTGAGCCAACACGGGGGTGAAACCCGACAGAGCCAAATCCGTATGATCCAAGCCCGAAGATAATTTCTTCGGGCTTTTTTTTGGCTAAACAAATGGTCATCTGTTCGCCGAATGACGCCTGACCCGACAGACTCTCAAAACGGGAAATGGTCTTCATATTTAGCTGGAACCCGCGCACAAGCGCGGTTGGCGCCACTTAAAATAATGTGAACCTGGCCGCTAAGTGGTGACATCAGAACGCCCAAAGAGTGATGGATGAGACTCTTCTGTGACGCGGTAACGGTTGTATGCCCCTCACTGATGACACACTATCACTCGATTCTTACAACTACCGAGCGCAGATTCGTGTCAAAGCCCCCATTCAACCGGTTAACCAACGATCCTTCTGTTACTGTGAATAACAGGCAGCGGTCAGCAAAATCCTCATTGAAACATTGGCTGCCGGGTGCAGTGTTGCTCGCGGTCGGCAGCAACGTCCTTACCCCTGCACTGGCGCAGGACTTTGATCCGGTTATCGAGTATTTTCGACTGGGTGCCAGCGATATGCTGGTAGTGAATCGTGGAGGCCCCGTCAGTTACGCCGGCGATATCAATGGGGATGGTATCGACGACGTACTGGTGGGTGCCGGATTTGGCAGCACGCGAGTCATTTTTGGACCCAACAACGGGTTTGATGGGCTGCTTGACGTCACCTCACTGAACGGTTCCAACGGGTTTTATATCAATGGTGAAGGCCCACATTTGACAGCCGCCGGTGATCTGAATGCAGACGGTGTGAAAGATATTTTGATCGGGTCTGCCAGTGCAGCGCATGTTGTGTTTGGCAGTGCCTCAGGGTTTTCGACCCTGTTTGATATTGCGACACTCAACGGCAGTAATGGCTTTGCGTTTGGCGGCAATATTACCAGTGTCAGCGATGCAGGTGATGTCAACGGCGACGGCCTCGACGACATCATCATCGGCTCGGCCGAGGCGAGCGTCAACGGGCAAACCCAAGCCGGTGAAGCCTATGTGATTTATGGGAGCAGCAACGGTTTTCCCGCCTCGCTGTCACCGGCAGATCTGACTGGCGACCGGGGATTTGTAATTCGTGGTGCAGCAGCTGGCGATAACGCTGGCAGAACGGTTGCGTCCGGTGGCGATTTTAATGCTGACGGGATCGACGATATTTTGGTTGGTGCGCCCGGGGCGTCTGGCTTTGGTGCGCAAGAGGGCGGTGTTGCTTATGTCATCTACGGTCAACGCGGAAACACGGTGGCCAGTATCGACCTTGGGTCACTCAGCAGTCGTTTCGGATTGTCTTTTACCGGCACGCTGTTTGAGCAGGCTGTTGGTACCGGGCTGAGTTTTGCGGGCGACCTGAACCGCGACGGTATTGACGATATTGCGATAGGCGGACCGGGTCTTGGCCCGTTCGGCGAACCGTCCGCTTATCCGGGGCGGGCATTTGTGCTGTTTGGCGGTAATTTCGCCACAGACAGTGTGATCGATCAGTCAGCGCTGAACGGGCAGAATGGTTTTACGCTAAATGGCATACGCGGAGGTGTTATTCCGGTACAACCCGATCAGCCTACCTGGGGTGATATGGCAGGGCAGTCGCTCGACTATGCCGGTGATATCAATGGTGATGGCGTCGACGACCTGATCATCGGAGCTTCGCAGTCAATTATCAATCCTCTGCGTAAGGGTAATGGCCAAACCTACCTTGTGTATGGGTCACCCAACGGTTTTTCAGCGTCGTTAAACCTTGCTGATCTTAATGGTCAGAACGGTTTTAGACTTAACGGTATCGGCACAACAGACTACTCTGGTTTTTCCGTCAGTCGTGCCGGTGATTTTAGCGGCGATGGTATAGATGATGTGATCATCGGCGCATCAGGACAGGGAAACAGCTACGTTTTTTATGGTCGACGAACCGGTAATGTCATTCCCGAAGACACCACACTAAACGCGCCGCTTGGTGTGCGTGCTGAATTACTGTCGGCGACCAGCGTGGAAATATCGTGGTTATTGAATCGCTCTGATGTGATTCAACACGAGGTGTATCGTGATGCGTCACTGGTTGCGTCGCTCGATGGCAGCACCAGCAGTTTTGAAGATTTTGGTCTGAATGCAGGCCAACAATATCAGTACCAGGTGATCACCGTTATCAGTAACGGTGAGCGTTCGGCAGCCACAACGGTCAACGCCAATCTAGCTGATTTTTCCGGTGTACCGGTCTCGCCCGTGACGCCTGTTAGTGAGCCCACCAATACACCGGTGACAACACCCGTGGTTACAGTCACGCCGGTTAACCCTACCGACGGCACGGACGGTGATACCGAGCAGCCAACGACGGTAGTCAATGGTGTTGATAACAGCGGCGACACGAATGACACGGTGATCATCGTGCCCGACACCACCAACACGACATCACAGCGTATCCAGACGGCAACCGGTGGCGCGCCCGGTGTTGGTTTGCTGGGTTTGTTGGGACTTATGGCGCTCAGAAGACGTCAGACCCACTAACGTTGTATCTACCAGATGGCGTGCGGGTTGGTTCAAGTGCATTGAACCTGCACCCTTACGCCATTTGTCCCCTTCACGACAGACTGCATTCTGCTTGACAATTATCGAGTGGCGGGGTGGACTGACCACCGCCGTTACCCTACTATCCAAGGTTATCTTCCGCTTAAATCTACGGATACCTTTTTCATGTTGGAAACAAACAGCGCATTGGTTAACGACGCCAGCCCAATGCCTGATAAGACTGTGTCAATTCGAGACGTATTTGGTATCGATACAGACCTCATGGCGCCAGCCTATAGCACCCGCACCGACCAGGTGCCGGATATCGATCCCGACTATCTGTTTGATCACAGCACAACACTGGCTATTCTGTCCGGATTCGTCAATGACTGGCGAGTGTTGATTTCGGGTTTTCACGGTACCGGTAAGTCAACGCACATTGAGCAGGTTGCAGCCCGATTGAACTGGCCCTGTTTACGCATAAACCTCGACAGTCATGTCAGCCGTATCGATCTGATCGGTAAGGATGCTATCGTGCTCAAGGACGGTAAACAGGTCACGCAGTTTCAGGACGGTATTTTGCCGTGGGCTTATCAACGTAATGTAGCGCTGGTGTTTGATGAATATGATGCAGGCCGACCTGACGTCATGTTTGTGATTCAACGTGTACTCGAAGCAACCGGGCAACTCACGCTACTGGATCAGAGTCGTGTGCTCAGACCACACCCGGCTTTCCGTTTTTTTGCCACAGCCAATACGGTGGGGTTAGGTGATACCACGGGTTTGTACCACGGCACACAGCAAATTAATCAGGCTCAGATGGATCGCTGGAACATCACCACCATCCTGAACTATTTACCGCATGAGCGTGAAGTCGATATCGTGCTCGCAAAATCACCGCACCTGCAAAATGACCACGGCGAACAACTGGTCAATAACATGGTGGCGCTGGCGGGCATGACCCGTTCGGCGTTTCAAAATGGTGATATTGCTACCGTGATGAGTCCTCGTACAGTTATCAACTGGACCCAAACACTCAAGTTTTTTGACAACACGTCGTTGGCATTTCAGTTTGCGTTTTTGAATAAATGCGACCAGTCCGAGCGCGAAATCGTGGTCGAACTGTTTCAGCGAGCGTTCGGTGAGGAGTTTGAAGAGACGCCCTGATGGCCAGGCGTAACCTTCAACAATCACTGTCTGCCTGTCTTCGGGCCGTTGCCAGAGATCGTTCGGTTCAACCCGAGTTCGTCGCCGAAGACTTTGAATTCGACGCGTCCGGCTCACGTATCAGTGCCGTTGATGACGAGGCGAGTGCTGCGCAATTGGCACTGTCGCGCGGGCACAGCGATGCGATGGCGTTACATCGCCAACTCCATGACCCCGATCTACACGCCAGTTTGTTACCCGGCAGCGAATCTGCGCGCGCAATTTTTGCAATGGCCGAGCAGGTGCGTTTTGAAACCCTGGGCAGTCGGCATTTACCGGGCGTTGCACAAAACCTCGATGGTTTATTGGACGCCTATTTTCGGCAGCGCATACCGAGCGATTCCACCGACAGGTCTTCGATGGGAGTTGAAGAAGCAGTCGCGCTGACACTGCGGGAACACTTAACCGGGCGACCCTTGCCACCGGCAGCCGATGCGGCGCTTGCGCCGTGGCGTGATTGGGTGGAACAGGTGGTGATGCCTGAGCTGCTCGACACCGACTTCGACATTAGCAGCCAAAAACGCTTTGCCTCCACGCTGAACCGATTGCTCAAGGCACTCGACTTTGAGCACGGTGATGCGCAGCCGCAGCACAGTGATGACATTGATCAAAACGATGAAGCAGCAGGCCAGGATGACACCGACACCGCTGGTGATGAAAACGGTGAAACCGGCGACGGCGATACCGGCACAGACACCGTGGAGCAGGAAGCCAGCAGCGAAGACGCGGAGAGTGACGCTGCTGACATGGCTGACAACGAAGACACCAGCGACAGCCTCACCGATGAGCCGGGCGCAACATGGCGATCCATACCCTCAGGCAACACCAAAAAAGAGCTTGAGTACAGCATATACACCACTGACTTTGATGAGCTGGTCAGACCCCAGGATTTATGTGGTGCAGAGGAGCTGCAATTACTGCGTACCGCGTTAGACCAGCATATCGGTGATTTACAAAAATCGGTCGGACGTTTTGCCAACCGACTGCAACGAAGCCTGATGGCGCAGCAAAATCGCAGTTGGGATTTTGATCTGGAGGAGGGACAGCTTGATACTGCAAGGCTGACCCGCGTGTTAACCGATCCGATGCAGCCTTTGAGTTTTAAACAGGAACGCGACACCGAGTTTCGCGATACGGTGGTCACGCTGTTGCTGGACAACTCGGGCTCAATGCACGGTCGCTCTATTCGGGTGGCTGCGGTGTGCGCCGATATCCTGTCTTCAACGCTCGAGCGGTGCGGTGTGAGTGTTGAAATCCTTGGGTTTACCACCTGCGCCTGGAAGGGAGGTCAGTCACGTGAGAAATGGGTGCGTGACGGTTATCCTGCTAACCCCGGTCGCTTAAATGATCTGCGGCATATCGTCTATAAACCCGCTGATATACCGTGGCGACGCGCACGACAGAACCTTGGGTTGATGATGCGTAAAGGGTTACTCAAAGAAAACATCGATGGCGAAGCGTTAGCGTGGGCATACGGGCGAATTCAGGCCAGACCCGAGCAACGAAAAATTCTGATGATGATTTCAGATGGTGCGCCTATCGATGACTCGACGTTATCAACCAATGCCGGTAAATTTTTGGAGAATCATTTGCGCAGCGTCATCGAGCAGATTGAGCGCACAACTTCCGTAGAACTTGTGGCCGTGGGTATCGGTCACGATGTCGGACAGTACTACAGTAAAGCGGCAACAATACTTGATGTGGGTCAGCTCGCCGATGCGATGACCGAACAACTGGTTGACCTCTTCGCTGCCTCATAAATTCTTCGTTGCACACAGCTCAATTGGCTGCATTCCTATTAGATTGCCTCGCCTGTATTTTTTGCTACGCAACGATTGCTTAGTCCCATAAACACTGTCGCCAGCGTTCTGTTTTTTGTGCGACAGTCAGTGATGCCATTGCCGGGCTGGTTGACGGGGCCTGTTTCAGCAGGAAGTCACGATCTGCAGGTAAGACGACATGGCGTTTAAACAGCTTGGCTGCAGCTGTACCGTTAAAGACGATTCTTGAAATCAGGGTATGTCGGTGCAGGAATGCGTTAAAGTCGTTGGCGCGTACCGTGTCAGGTTTAATATTGGCGTCAAGGCTGCCACTGCGCTCGCAACTGGCCAACACATCCCACAGTGCCAGGTTATGTTCAAACAATAAAGCAATGCCGTCGTCATAGTGTTGAATGTTATGTTGATAAATTGCTGACATCACCGGCCAGAATGCATTACGCGGGTGGGCGTAGTACCGCACTGCGTGTAATGAGGCAACGCCTGGCATACTGCCTAAAATAAGCGTTGTGGCATCTGGGGATGCAATGGGAGGGAAGCCGGCCAGTGCTGTCTGAGCCGAGGGTTCGGTTGGCTTATTAGCCCGCGTCATGGTCGATGCCTGTTGCTGTCGGGTGAACGGAAGTGGGTGTCAGCGTCATGTTGGCAGTGAGTGTTGGGTAAGCTGTGCTTCATGGCTGTGTCAACGGGCAGGGGTGCTTGCGTTGCATCGACAGGCTGTTATTGGGGCCAGTTTGGACCCGTTACCCAACTCAGCCCAAGCTTATTGCCAAGCCTATGCCCACTCCCACGCCTGTTTCCAAACCCGGACTCGCACTGGTGGCCAGACCTTTGGCCCGACCTTTGGCCCGACCTTTGGTCATACCGTCAGCCAAATGTTCAGCCTGATCTTTACCGCAACCGGTTTGTCAGCCAGTTCCGCAGCTTTCTGTGAGGTTATACACAACCGTGTCATGAGGCTATGGCGCACCTGTACGACTGCGTTTTAAGACCTTGGCCGCGTGTCGTTTCACGGCAATCCCCGGTAAGGTTGTCGGTAACCAATATGCTACCATAAGGGGCTTTTTGGGCTCATCCTCGGAAAAAAACACATGATAAAAAACCTGATAAACGGTGCTTACGTTGAGTCGGCCAGTGGCCAGTCTCAGCCTGTTTATAACCCCGCAACTGGCGAGGTGACGGAGCAGCTCGGTCTGTCTTCTGCAGACGAAATGACAGCAGCCATAGCCGTAGCCAGTGCTGCTGCACCGGAATGGGCGGCGATGCCTCCGCTAAAACGGGCAGCCTGTATGTTTCGGTTTAACGAGCTTATTGGCAAACACGCCGACGATATCGCCAGAGAAATATCACGCGAGCATGGTAAAACACACGCCGATGCGTTGGGCGAGGTCAGTCGGGGTAAAGAGGTGGTTGAATTTGCCTGTGGTATTCCGAATCTGCTCAAGGGTGAGTTTTCACGTAATGTCGGTCCCGGCATAGATAGCTACTCTGATCGTCAGCCGTTGGGTGTTGTCGCGGGTATAACACCTTTTAATTTTCCGGCGATGGTACCGCTGTGGATGTATCCCGTTGCCATAGCCTGCGGAAACACCTTTATTTTAAAGCCTTCCGAGCGCGATCCCTCGGCAGTCAATTTAATTGCCGACTTGTTTCACCAGTCCGGTTTTCCGAACGGGGTGTTAAATGTTGTGCATGGTGGAAAAGAGTGCGTCGACACACTGCTGGATTCACCGGACGTGCAGGCTATCAGTTTTGTCGGCTCTACACCGATTGCCGAATATGTGTACCAACGAGGCAGCGCTAACGGAAAACGCGTGCAAGCCTTGGGAGGGGCGAAGAACCATATGGTCATCATGCCCGATGCCGACATGGATCAGGCGGTTGATGCGCTGATGGGTGCCGGGTTTGGCTCCGCCGGTGAGCGTTGTATGGCAATTTCGGTCGCCGTGCCGGTTGGTGAGGGCACCGCAGATGCCCTGATCAAAAAGCTCGTCCCCCGTGTGGAGGCGTTAAAAGTAGGGCCTGCCGATGACCCCGATTCTGAGATGGGGCCTGTTATCACGGCTGAGGCCAAAGACCGAATCTCAAGTCTGATTGATTCCGGTGTGAAAGAGGGTGCCAGCCTATTGGTCGATGGGCGGTCGATGAGCCTGCAAGGGTATGAAAACGGATATTTTCTCGGGGGCTCACTGTTTGATCATGTCACGACCGATATGGCCATTTATCAGCAAGAAATATTTGGGCCGGTCGTCAGTGTGGTCAGAGCAACTGATTATGATCAGGCAGTCACCATGATTAACGATCACGAATACGGAAACGGTACGGCTATTTTTACCCGAGATGGCGATGCCGCCAGAGCCTTCGCCGACAGCATTCAGATTGGCATGGTTGGCATCAACGTACCATTGCCGGTCCCGGTGGCTTATCACAGCTTCGGTGGCTGGAAACGATCGCTCTTCGGCGATCACTCCATCTATGGCCCCGAAGGTGTGCACTTTTACACCCGCCTCAAAACAGTCACCAGTCGCTGGCCCGGCGGCAATCGCGAAGGCGCCGTGTTCTCCTTCCCGGCGTAACGCCACTCACCGCATCCACCGTGGCAGGCCGGACTCACTGGCCTGTCGCTGGCATATCCTGGATCGTTGGGTTTGGGACCGGTTTGGGACACCCATGAATCCAAGGAGCTGGATTTTGGGAGCCGGATTTGGGACACCCATGAATTCAAGGAGCTGGATTTTGGGAACTGGATTTGGGAGCCGGATATGGGACACCCATGAATTCAAGTAACTGGATCCGGGACACCCACGACATTCCTCATGAAACTCCTCTGAGAACCCCGACGATCAGATTCAGGATCAGACTCGGGGTCAGACCGGGGGCACTCATCGATATAATCCATAATTCCGATCTGTTTTAATGTATACATTAACGTATTAGATAATCTATACATTAAAAACCCAATGCGCTAGGATGGGCTGTCAGGAGTGATGGTCATGGCGCGTGTCGAAGACGCTTACGAACAGCTAAAGAGCCAGATTCTCGATCAACGGCTGCCGTTTGGGTTTCAGGCCACTGAGTCCGAGATTGCAGACTTGGTGGATATGTCGAGAACACCGGTGCGCGAAGCGCTGCTGAGACTTCAGTTTGATGGTCTTGTGGAACTGGTGCCCCGCCGTGGTGTGAGGGTGTCACCCGTCTCAGCGTCCGATATGGCCGACATTTACGAAATTCTGATGGCGCTTGAGCCTGCGGCAGCGGCAAGCCTTGCCAGCCGAGGACTTAACGCGCCAGAAATTGAGCGGCTTGAGTCCATAACCCGTGATATGGAAACGGCGTTGGCAGACGATGATCTCGACGCGTGGGCCATGGCCGATGACCGGTTTCACCGGGAGATACTGAGTTTGCACGGCAATCGCCGACTGACAGCCTTTGTGTCGGCGCTTCTTGATCAGGCACACCGTGCGCGCATGATAACGCTGCGATTACGGGCTAAGCCAATCGCGTCGACGCAAGATCACCGGGACGTGCTCGCACACATAGTGAATCGGTCACCCGAGCAGGCGAAGGCTTCATTCGCAGCACATCGTGAACGCGCTGCCAGCGAGTTGTTGGCGATACTGCGTGATTTAAGGCTGCCGCAGTTATAGTGGCAGCAGTCATGACAATGTGTGCAGCGGTAATATCGTTGCTCGCGTGTTGTGTTTGTTATCGCGTTTGCCGACTGGTCCGAGCACCGTGATCAGCTGCACGATGCGCGTGTTTTTACACCAACAAAAGAGGGGCTAGATGTCTTCACAATCGGTTCAGGTTGCGGTTATCAGTGGCGATGGCATTGGCCCTGATGTCACGAGTGCTGCGCTTGCCTGTGTGGATGTTGCCTGTAAAGCCTGCGGTATCACGGCGCCTGAGCAATTGCCGATTGCAGCGGGTGCCGGTTATTTTGCTGACACCGGTGATGATATAGAAGCCGGTGGCGAGTTACGTGCGGGCGAGTGCGACGCCATTTTTTTGGGTGCCATCGGCCTACCCAGTATTCGTCACGCCGATGGCACCGAGATATCGCCACATCTTAGACTTCGGGATCGTTATCAGTTATACGCAGGTGTCAGACCCGTCAAGGCCTACCCAAATGCCCCGCAAATGCTGGCTAATCCGCTAGCGGCGAATATCGATTTAATAATTTTACGGGAATCCACGGAAGGGTTGTTTTATTCTGCGGCGGTGCACAACCGTTCGCACATCATCGATGACGTTGAGGTGCAGGATACGCTCAGAATTACCCGCAACACCACCGAAAAACTGCATCACTTTGGTTTTCGGTTGGCACAGCGGCGTAAAGCTGCCGGATATGCCGGTGAGCTGACCTGCGTGGACAAGGCCAATGTGTTTACATCAATGGCTTTTTTCAGGCAAATATATGATGAAATAGCGTCGCAATATCCTGACATCAAAACAGCCTATCAGTACGTTGATGCGCAGGCGCTTGAGTTGGTTCGAAAGCCGTGGATGTTTGATGTGTTGGTGATGGAAAATATGTTTGGTGACATTCTCTCTGATTTAGCGGGTGGGCTGGTGGGAGGTATGGGTATGGCTGCCTGCGGAGAGATAGGTGATACCATCGGGCTATTTCAGCCTGCGCATGGCAGCGCGCCAGACATTCACGGACAAGACCGCGCCAACCCGTTGGCTGCTATTCTCAGCGGCGCGTTGATGCTCGATTATCTGTGTGATAAAACGGGCGAGGAGCGATACGCTGCTGCTGCTGCGCGTATTCAATCAGCGGTAAATGCCGGATTTACACAAAATCGATTGCGCCCAATGGAATTTGGTGGTGATATGGGCACCAACAGTGTGACTCGTGAAGTGTTGCAGCAATTGGCGGCCTGAATTCTCCAGCGCTATCCATGTTGCACTATCCATGTTGCGCTATCCATGTCTTGTATGACAGGGATTTGGTATTCAGAGATTACGTACCAGGGATAACGTATTAAGGGATTACGTACCAGGGATAACGTATTAAGGCATTGCGTATTAAGGGATTTGGCGTGACTGGATTCGTTTGTCCGCAACGTGTGTTGCACTGACGCGGCAGCCGCAGACTGTTTGAAAAGCTGTCGGTTGATACCGTGTATGTTTCATCAATAATAAGCCCCGATCACTTGTGGGCCAGTCAAAAACCAGTGAAGTAAACCACTCGCGATACGAGTAAACCTTGAGGAGTCTTTTAGTGAAAAACTTAATAGTTGCACTTAGCGCTACCGCGTTAATCGGGGTGTCAGGCATTGCATCTGCGGAGAAAGTCCGTATGAAAGTGGCGTCCAGCTATCCGTCGTCACAGCCACTGATCGGGTCAGCCGGTGTCGATCTGACCAAAACCATCACCGCCATTACCAATGGCGATATCGAAATGAAATTCTTTGAGCCTGGTGCGTTGGTACCGGCGTTTGAAGTACTCGATGCCGTCGGCAATGGTACCGCTGATGCTGCTTGGTCAAATCCCGGTTATCACACCAAAAAAGACATTGCATTTGCTATGTTCTCAGCCATTCCGTTTGGTCCGGGTGCCGGTGAATATGCGGCATGGATGTTCTATGGCGGTGGCCAGGAACTCATGAACGAAAAGCTGTATTCAAAGTTTAATGTTCATTCTGAAATTTGTGGTGTGTCGCCACCTGAAACATCAGGCTGGTTCAAAACAGAAATCACATCACTCGATCAAATGAAAGGCCTGAAGATGCGATTTTTTGGTCTCGGTGCTCGCGTCATGGAAAAACTGGGTGTCGATACCCAGCTGCTGCCTGGTGGTGAAATCTATCCGGCGCTTGAGCGCGGTACTATCGATGCGACTGAATACTCCATGCCCGTGGTCGATGAGTCAGCCGGTTTTTATCAGTTGGCAAAGTATAACTACTTTCCGGGCTGGCACCAGCAGTCCACACTGCAGGATCTCCTGATCAACCTCGATACCTGGAATGGTATGAGTGAGGGTCAGCAACTGGCCATCAGAACTGCCTGTCGTGCCACCTATACCAACATGTTGGCAGAGGGTGAGGCTATCAATGGTGCTGCATTAACCCGTTTGCGTGATGAGCAGGGCGTTAACATTCGTAACTGGAACGACGAGCAGTTGAATGTCTATCGTGAAAACTGGGAACTGGTGGTTGAAGAGCTAAAGGCCGAATCAGAGATTTTTGCAGAAGCCTGGGCGGCTTTGGGCGAGTTTCGTGAAGGCTACAATGTCTGGAAAGATAACGCTTACCTGAAATAGGGTTGGGTGGCAGGCTGTACGGGACCGTGCAGCCTGCCCGTTATCTCACGTTTCTGGATTCGACATTACTGGATTTGACATTAAGAGATGTCACTTCGAAAGATGTGATGTTAAGAGATGCCACGTTTATAGGTGTCACGTTTATAGGTGTCACGCTAATAGGGGCCGAGCAGATTCACTGCCCGGCTTTGACACACCGCTATCGGAAAGGTAGCGTCAGCTTATGTGCTCTGTAGCGGTGGTCGGCATCTGCATTTCACCTCCCTGTACTTTACCCTGTACTCTATCTGTGTAAACCGATATGCAACGATCAGCACTTTCCCGGATTTACCGTCCCATTGACAGCTTACTGGCAGTCATCGCACATATTGGCAGTGTTGCCATCGTGTTACTGGTGTTTATCACCATGTATGACGTGTCTACCCGCTATCTCGGATTACCGAAATTCGCCGGACTCAATTCGACAATGGTGCAAGAGTCGGAGTATTGGGCGCATGCGTTTTTGTTTACGTTGTTTATCGGTTACGGCTACACCCGGCAAACCCATGTCCGTATTGATCTGCTCAGAGATCTGTTTTCGTTAAAAACCAAATTTTGGATGGAGCTTATCTGCATCCTTGCGTTGCTGGTGCCATTTACCTCCATCAGCATCTATTACAGTTTTAACTATGCCATGCGCTCCTATATCGATGGTGAGGTATCGCCATCAACCAATGGTCTGTCTCATTTTTGGATACTGAAATCAACACTGGTTGCCATGTTTGTGCTGATGTTACTTGCCGGTATCTCTCAGGCACTCAAGTGTATTGATGGTCTTCGTGGCAATCTCGACGAAGAACAGTCGGCGCGCGCGCTGGGACGGGGACACTGATGAACTTCGAACAATTATTGCCGCTTCTTATGTTTGCGGCACTGGCGATACTGCTGTTTTCAGGGTTTCCGGTCGCGTTTGTACTTGGCGGTGTGGGCATCGCGTTTGCGTTTATCGCGATGTGGTACGACCCATGGTTGTTTGACTGGCCGCAGTTTAATGCGATACCACCACGCGAGTATGGTATTGCCGAAAACCTGATACTAACTGCTATTCCCATGTTTATATTTATGGGAACCATGCTCGAACGCTCGGGTATTGCCAAAGACCTGCTCAATTGTCTGCAGGTATTGTTGCGTCGGGTGCCCGGTGGGCTTGCGTTGGCTGTTGTGGTTATGGGCACCATCCTCGCGGCGACCACCGGTATTATTGGTGCCTCCGTGGTCATGATGTCGTTGCTGGCGTTACCGGTCATGATGCACCGAAACTACTCGCCGGCGCTGTCAGCAGGGACCGTGGCAGCCAGTGGCACGCTCGGTATTTTAATACCGCCGTCAATCATGCTGGTCATCATGGCCGATCTACTGTCGAAATCGGTCGGTAATCTGTTTGTTGCCGCGATTATTCCGGGCTTTATGCTCGCGTTTTTCTACATGGTGTTTATTGTCACCATCTGCTGGTTAAAACCGTCACTGGCACCAAAGCTACCGGAAGCCACGCAAACGGTGTCCCGCACGCAGCATTGGATCATGATCGCGCGCTCCTTTATTCCGCCGGTTATTCTGATCGTGATGGTGTTGGGTTCGATACTGGGCGGCTTTGCCACACCGACTGAAGCTGCCAGTGTCGGTGCTTTTGGTTCTATTATTCTGGCGTTTTTAAATTTGGTTATTTTCCCGGCCTTAAAGGTTAAGGAAATTACGTTTGAAGGGCAGGCGACGCTGGGTGACGATAATCTGCGAGAAGGCGAGTCGTTAGCGGGCCGTTTTATCAGAATCTTTAAAGACGTTGTTATTCGCTCTGCGCTGACCAACGCAATGATCTTCGGTATTTTTGTGGGTGCTACCGTATTTGCGTTTGTATTCAGGCAAATCGGTGGTGAAGAGGTCGTGCTTCACCTCTTTGACTCAATGGGCTTTGGGTCGTGGGGCATTTTGATCTCTATCATGGTGTTGGTGTTCTTTCTGGGTTTTTTCTTTGACTGGATTGAAATTACACTGATTGTGTTGCCAGTGTTTGCACCGATTATTGCGCAGCTTGATTTTGGTGAGCATGTGGCAAAAATCGATACGGTCTACTGGTTTGCCATATTGATGGCCATCAATTTACAAACCTCCTTTTTAACGCCACCGTTCGGATTTGCGTTGTTCTACCTCAAAGCGGTAGCACCTCCCGAGATAAAAATTCAGAGTATTTATCTTGGCATTATTCCGTTTGTGCTCATACAGCTTGTCGGGCTTGCGCTGGTTATTTCGTTTCCCGAAATTGCGCTGTGGTTACCGCGTAAAATGTTGGGTTAGAGACGTAGACTATTGCTGGGCTGTATAACTGAAGCGTTTAATGGTCCGATTGTTCCAGTTCAAGCAGCGATTGTTTACGCGCAAGGCCACCGGCGTAACCGGTCAACGAGCCGTTTGCGCCCACAACCCGGTGACACGGGATAATGACAGAGATGGGGTTTTTACCGATAGCAGCTGCAACAGCGCGAACCGCCGAGGGTTTGCCAAGTTGGCTGGCCAACTCCCCATAGGTGATAGTCTGTCCCCGGGGAATCGTTAGTAGACCCTGCCACACCTGTTGCTGAAAGGGTGTGCCGTTCGGTGCGATATTCACGTTAAAAGCACCGGTCGCACTCTGGTTAAACTGACCGGCAAAGTATCGGTGCAGTTGAGCGGCTGTGTTGGTGAGCACCGGGTTATCCGGGTTACATATCCAACCGTCCAGGTTGTCTGGCTCATATTTCTGCCCCTCAAACCAAAGGCCTTTTAGGTGGGCAGTGTCGGCTGCGATCAGTATGGAACCGAGCGGCGAATTCAGTTGTGTGTAGTGCATGCGGTTCTCCGGGGTTGTCATACTTGTAAAACGTGAATGTAACGTTTGCGCCTGTTTTTACTCAGTGTGTTT
The DNA here is from genome assembly GCA_937923745.1 of uncultured Granulosicoccaceae bacterium. GTDB lineage: Bacteria > Pseudomonadota > Gammaproteobacteria > Granulosicoccales > Granulosicoccaceae > CALDUO01. The sequence goes on along the minus strand of CALDUO010000112.1, from coordinate 8,880 downwards.
GTCGGTGGTTGTGTCATTCAGTGATGACCACAAATGCACTACCGCATACGCACGCCAAGGCTTCCACGGTTCCGCAAGCTGTATCGCCTGACGGGGCTTGTCGACGCCCAGGGCTTTCATAATGCCGTAGTCGGCTGCAGGGAAAGCGTCGGGCCAGCGAAGCGCTCGCATGGCAATGTACTGCGCTGTCCAGTCACCGATTCCACGCATGGTTTTTAACTGTTTGATGGTGTCGTCAACCGGGGCGGTGGGGGAGAGGTCGAGTTGCTGCGCATGGATTGCCCGTGCGATAGCCTGAATGGTCTCCGCGCGCCGTGAAATAATACCGAGTGAAGCCAGTGTATTGATCCTCGCGTTAGCGATACGTTGTACGGTTGGAAAACTGTGCGTAAGGTTTGGATCGTCTGTGAATGTTACGCGTGCACCAAAGCGTTTAACGAAGCGCTCTGCCAGGGTTCTGGCTGCCTTGACCGTGATTTGTTGGCCAAGTATGGCTCTGACTGCAATCTCAAAACCGTCAACAGCGCCGGGTAGTCTGAGTCCCGGATCACTGACCGGAACGCCAGTGAGTGTCGCCAGGTAGCTGTCAGGGTGTGTATCAAGATCAAATAGATGGCGCACGCGCGTCAGCACCGTGGCAACACCCGCCGATAACTCACGGCTGATCTCCAGTTGAATCTGATCCCTCGCGTGTGCACTAACCCGTATCCAGCCGGTGACCATGCCCTGAGGCGTGGTAACGCTCAGTGTGCGTTGGTAATGAAGTTCATCGACCTGCTCAAGCCCGCCAATAGCTCTCGACGCCAGAAAAGAGCGGATGGCATCGAAGTTATAGGGCTGATGCACGGGCAGCCTGAGTACCAGTGCGGAGGATGCGTTGTTATTGGTTGGTTGGTTGCCGCGGATATCACCGGGTGTTAACCCATAGTGGTCTTTCAGTGCGGCGTTAAAGCGTCGCACGCTGCCGAAACCGGATGAGAAAGCGATGTCAGTGATTGGCAGGGCAGTGTCAGTCAGCAGCGCTTTTGCCAGCAGCAACCGACGTGTCTGGCGATACTGAACCGGTCTGACTCCAAACCGGATTTCAAACACGCGCCGCAAATGACGGTCAGTAATGCCAAGGCGTGCGGCAATGTGGGTCAGCGGTTCACCAAAGGCAAGTCGCTCTTGTATCAGCTTGGCTGCATTCAGTGCCAATTGCGCGCTAATGTCGGTGGTCGACCATCCGGGGCTGAGCTCGGGTCGACAGCGCAGGCAAGGACGAAAGCCCGCCTGTTCAGCTGTCGCCGCATCCTGATAAAACGTGCAGTTGTGTTTTTGTGGCAATCGGACCTTGCAGACCGGACGACAGTAAATGCCAGTGGAACTGACACCGACAAAAAATCGGCCGTCAAACCGTGCATCACGGGAGGCCAGTGCGCGATAACAGGCATCGGTGTCGTTCAGAAGCTCAGTGGGCATATCCATCGGTGCAGTATCAACCAAAGGCCTGCGCTCAGCCAGCCGTTTTCGGACATTCGGTTTATGACATTCGGTTTAGGACAGGTGCCTGATATTGTCGATTGCGCCGGGTCATCGTCTTCGGTGCTTGCCGTGGCGGTTTGGCCGGCTTACATCGCAGGTTAAATCGCGTACTATTATCCAATGAAAATTACACTGATCAATCCCAATACCACCGCGTCGATGACACGCAAAGCGCTCGCCTCGGCGCAAGCGGCTGCTGCACCCGATACCACTGTGGTCGGTGTGCAACCGGCCATGGGCCCGGAGAGTATTGAGGGTTTTTATGACGAGGCGTTTTCGATTCCTGGCCTGATTCAGGAGATCACCGCCGCACCCGATTCCGATGGGTATGTACTGGCCTGCTTTGATGACACCGGCCTGGATGCTGCCCGGTGTATTACACGGGCACCGGTCGTGGGTATCGGGGAGGCGGCCTTTCATATGGCGAGTATGGTCGCCAATCAGTTTGGTGTCGTCACCACATTGTCACGCTCGTTACCGGCGCTAAACCATAATCTCGTCAAGTACGGTTTGGCGGCACGCTGTAGTGGCGTGCGTGCCTCTGATATACCGGTGCTCGATCTTGAGAAAAATGACCCCGAGGCATTGGCGACGATAGCGGCAGTCATCGCCCGGTGCCGGGATGAAGATGGTGCCGAGGCGATTGTACTGGGGTGTGCCGGTATGACCGATTTGGCGTCCGATCTGCAGGCGCAGCAGGGTCTGCCCGTGATTGATGGTGTCGGCTGTGCCGTTAAGCTGGTGGAAGGAATGGTGTCTTTGGGGATAAAAACGTCAACCGCCGGGGGTTATGCACCGCCGCGCCATAAACGTTATAGCGGTGCATTGTCGGGCTTTGCCCCGTCAGTCTAGCGGCAATGGTTGTTTGGTTTTGCGCATGGCAAGGCGAAACCCGATGATGGCCAACCCAATCACAAAAAAGGAAAACACCGTGGTCAGCGTACCCAATGCATATAACACCGGTGTGGTAACACTGGTGGTCATCCCGTAAATTTCCAGAGGTAGCGTATTAAAAGTGCCTGCCGTTAACAGCGTTCTGGCAAATTCATCGTACGACAGTGTAAACCCGAATAACGCAACACCGATCAGGCTGGGGGCAATGATCGGAATAACGACATGCCTGATGGTCTGCCAGGGTGTTGCACCAAGGTCGCGTGCAGCCTCTTCATAGCTTCGGTCAAACCGGTTAAACACCGCAAACATAATAAACAACCCGAAGGGCAGTGCCCATGTGAGCTGCGAGCCGAACCCCGAGGTTGCCCAGTGCACTTCAAGGTCAACAATATTAAACAAAATTCCGACACCCAGAGAGATCAGGATGGACGGGATAATCAGGCTGCCAACCACCATATAAAACACCAGCGACGAGCCTCTGAAATGCGTGCGAAAGGCAAGGCCCCCCAGCACCGAGACCACAACTGTCGTGACCATGACCATCAGGCCGAGTGTCACTGACCGGCGGAACGAGCCCCAAATGTCACCGACGGCCTGCTGCTCGAACAGATTTTTAAACCAGTGAATAGAGGTGCCATTCATTGGAAACGTCAGGCCACCGGAAGGTCCCTGGAACGAGAGGATAGCGATGGTCAGTGTTGGTCCGTACAAAAACAATACGAATACCGCAAAAAACACCGACAACACATAAAAGCTGAACGGCCGACGCTCACTCATCGTTAGAGCTCCTTCCTGATATCAACAAATTTCAGCATTATCGAGATCATCAGGAGCACGGTGATCAATAAAACGACTGCACTGGCTGACGCGGCCGGATACTGCAACAAACCAATTTCGTTAGAGATAACCCGCCCAACCGATGCGCTTTGACCGCCACTCATAAATCGAACGGTGATGAAATCGCCCATCACCAGTGTCACGACAAAAATAGAGCCAATCATGATGCCGGGTTTTGTGAGCGGCAAAATCACGTTGGTGAGTATTTGCCAACCGGAAGCGCCAGCATCTCTTGCCGCTTCAATTAACGAGCGATCAATGCGCATCATCGAATTAAAGACCGGCACAATCATAAAGAGCGTAAAAAGGTGTACAAATGCAAGAATAACCGCGAATTCCGAAAACAGCAGCCACTCCAGTGGCTGATCAATGAGCCCCATGCTCAGCAACGTGTTATTGGCAATGCCGTTACGGCCCAAAAACGGAATCCATGAAATCATTCTGATGATATTGGATGTCCAGAACGGCACGGTGCAGATCATAAACAACAGAATCTGTACCGGTAATGATCGAATATGAAACGCCAGAAAATAAGCGACGGTAAAACCAATGAGAAAACACAGCAGCCACGTGATGGCGGTGAACATAAAGGTTTTGAGATAGACCGATAGTGTGACGCTGGAGGTCAGTAAAAAGGTGTAATTTTCAAACTGAAAGTCAGGGTAGTAGCTATACGCTGTTGATCCCCAGAAACTAACGACAACGATAGCGATGACGGGAAGAACCAGGAAAATACTCAGTATCACAACCAACGGTGAGGCGAGTAGCCAACCTTTTAGCGTTTGCCGCGTTTGTGTTCCCACCGGAGTGCTGCCTCTGCTGGCTGAAAGAGTCGATATGGTATCACTGAATGTGACCCGACTGCGATGTGCAGCCGGGTCACAGACGGGCTTTTTAAGCGGCTATGAATTCATTCCACTTACGCACCATGTACTGGTTTTCGTCCATAACGGCATTCCAGCAAGCTACGCGTCCCATGCGATCTTCAAACGAACCGCCATCACGGACAGCTCCGGCTTTTTCGAGCACCACACCCTGGGGGTTAACGATGTCGCCTTGTGCCTCTTTACCCTCAAACCAAAAGCCCCATTCATCTTCGGTCATGAAGTTCTTGGAAGTTTCGGGCACCGCTGAATAATAACCCTGGCGCATCAGGTAACCACCGACCCATCCTGACAGATACCAGTTGATGTATTCATACGCTGCATCGAGTTCGAGGCCTGACAGGTTTCGCGACAGTCCCAAACCACCACCCCAGGAACGGTAGCCTTCTTTGAGTGGCTGATAAACACAGGGGATGCCTTTGGACCTTACGGCTGTGATCGCAGGTGACCACATAGACTGAATGACGACTTCGCCCGAGGCCATGAGATTCACGCTTTCATCAAACGATTTCCAGAATGCACGGAACTGGCCGTTCTTTTTGGCTTCGGTAAAAATGGCCATGGTCTTGTCAATTTCTTCACGGGTCATATTACCCTTGTCGCCATAGCTGATTTCACCCATAGCCTCGCAGACCATCGCCGCATCCATAATGCCGATGGAGGAGATATCCAGGATTGACGCTTTGCCTTTAAACTCGGGGTTAAGCAGTTCGGTCCAGGATTCTATGGGACGCCCGATCAGATCTGGGCGAATGCCGAGGGTGTCGGCGTTATAGATGGTCGGGATCAGGGTCATCCAACCGGATTCATTGTCGACAAACTCTTTGCCGTCGGGGCCTTCTACAAAACCGACACTGTGTGGTGCGGTACCTTGCGCGATAACACTATCGGGATTTAACTTACCGTTGCGGAAAATACCGACAATTTTGTCGTAGTTATCGATTCTGGAGGTATCCATCGGTTGCAGGTTACCGGCAGGCCAGACCTTTTTGCAGATCCAGTATTCGATGTCGGCTATATCAAACGACTTGGGCTGGGTTGCCGCGCGCTGTGCGACCGAATCGGAATCGAGCGCGGTCATTTCGAGATTAAAACCAAGATCTTCCTTAACCTTGTTCGCCACGTCGTTGAGGTTGGATACACCGGTGCCGAACTGTCGCAGGGTCACATCTTTGATGTTCTGCGCCCAAATCATTGGCGCACCGGTGATGGTGCCGGCGGCAACCGTGGCAGCGGCGGCACCCTTGAGCATCTGACGACGCTGCCGTCCGGTTTGACCCAGCTGATCAGGGTTCTTGTTCATTGGAGCCTTTATTGAAGTTTTGGTTTTCACGTATCTCTCCCGTTGATGTCTAATTAAGTGTTGCTGTTGTTCAGGACAGCGCTTGCAGGTGCTCGGGCTGCCAGACGACAGTGACGTGCTCTCCCGTCTTGAGCGAGGACTCCCGATAGCGATGATCCGGAATAGATGCGGTAATGTCCGCTTGGTCTGGTACGGTAACGGTCACCTCTACCGCACGACCCAGATATTCAATGTAACTCACCGATCCTCTCAAACCTTGTGAGGCGTTGTTATTGGTTGTGTCGAGTTCGATATGATCCGTTCTCAGTGCCATGGGCTTGCCGTTGATGTTCAGCACGTTATGTCCACCCATAAACCGCGCGACAAATTCAGTTCGGGGCCGGTTAAAAATGTCTTGTGCGGTGCCAGCCTGTTCGATTTCTGCGTTGTTCATCAACACAATACGATCACTGAGTGCGAGCGCTTCGTCCTGGCTGTGGGTGACATGAATAAACGTGATGCCAAGCTCTTTTTGCAAGCGTGCCAATTCGCTGCGCATCTTGATACGCAGAAAAGGATCAAGTGCGGACAGGGGCTCATCCAGCAACAGCACGGTAGGTTCGGTGATCAGCGCTCGTGCGAGGGCAACCCGTTGCTGTTGACCGCCTGAGAGCTGTGCTGGATAACGATCGGCAAAGTCGCCCATTTGCACCATATCGAGTAGCTCTTGGGCTTTGCGGTGACGCGAGGTTTTGTCGATGCCGCGCATTTTTTGGCTGAAAGCTACATTGTCGAGCACCGACAAATGCGGAAAGAGCGCGTAGTTCTGGAACATCATCGCGGTACCGCGACGGGCAGGCGGCAGTGACGCTATATTTTCGCCGTTGAGTGTAATGGTCCCGCCAGAGACGGTCTCATGGCCTGCTATCATGCGTAACGTGGTGGTTTTGCCGCAGCCGGACGGCCCAAGCAGACAAATGTAGGATCCACCTTCAAACGCTTGGGTGAAATTGCGGACGGCGACAGTATCTGCGCCAAAGTATTTGCTGACATCCTGTAGCACAAGATCAGATTGTTTCATGCAGGCCTATGGTCATCTTCGGTGCGAATAATATTCAGTTTGCTCTCGTGCGGTGCAAAAATGCAAGATTTAGCGGTAAATTTCATGTTTTTACAGAGTAGTGACAAGGTCTGTACCAAGTCCGACGGAGCCGAAATATGAATGTCAGAACACTGCAGAAAACAGAGCTCGACACTGCGTTGGAATGGGCAGGGCGCGAGGGCTGGAACCCGGGCCTCGATGATGCCGAGGCATTTTTTAAGGCTGATCCCACGGGCTTTCATGGTGTTTTCAGCGGGAACGAGTTGGTGGCCTGTGTCTCGGTAGTCAAACACGATGTGGCGTTGGCATTTTTGGGCCTTTACCTGTGTCATCCCGATTGGCGCGGACAGGGATATGGCTGGCAGGTGTGGCAGGCGGCCATGCGTACGGTGCAGGGCACGGTCGGGCTGGATGGTGTCGTCGAACAACAGGAAAACTATCGGCGCTCCGGGTTTGAATTTGCGTGGAATAACGCGCGCTATCACGGTGTATTGCAGCCGCCTGCTGTGGAAGCATCGCCTGGTGGTTCGCCTGTTGCCAGCGCACAGGCTGCAGAGCAGGGTAATACCTCTACACGAAAAGACAGGCAGTCATTGACAGGCGTTCAGCCGGTTGGGGAGAGGCACCGAGCTGCTGTGGTTGCGTTTGATCAAGTCGTCACAGGTATACATCGAACAGCGTTTGCGACGGCGTGGTACACCGATACCGCAACGCGCAAAAGTTACTGTATCCAACACGGCGATACGATAGTGGCAGTGGGCACCATCCGGCAGTGTCTTGAAGGTTATAAAATCGGTCCGTTGTTTTGTCCTGATGCCGCGACAGCGCAGGACATCGTCACAGCGATGCTACGCGACTTACCGCCGGTTGCAACTGAGCTCGAAGGGTATGTGGTGTATCTGGATGTGCCGTCGAACCATCGGGCAGCGGTAGCTTTTGTTCAGTCACTCGCGATGCAACCCGTGTTTGAAACGGCTCGCATGTATCGTGGTACGCCGCCAATGGGGCAACCGCAGTCAGTGTTTGGACTGACAACGCTTGAATTAGGGTAGTGGGCGATTATCGGTAGCGCCGAAGAGGGACAGTGAGAGCGGACAGGAGCGTGGACAGCCAGGGGCGTATATTACAGATCAGGCTATTTTTATCGGTACGTGGCAATCAGCACATAGCGCCGCGTCGAATCCGGAGACAATCAGAGGGTCACGCGTGTGCGTGGATCCTCAACCTGTTGCCCGGAGCCGTCTTCCCACACTTATGCGCAAGTTCCTGTCTGAGCCTGTAGAACAATTATTCACTCATTCCAAGACACCCAAGCCGTTTGACGTCGTCATTATCGGCAGCGGATACGGTGGTGCGGTCGCTGCACGATTGCTGGCCGATGCGAGGCGTGACGGCAAACGCCTGAACATTGCGGTACTGGAACGTGGCCGTGAATATCGCCCGGGTGACTATCCTGTCAGCCTCGACGAACTGCCTGGACACATCAGCGCTACCATCGTCAGCAACCCGCAAAGTCACGACGCAGACACCACACCGCTCGACACCGAGGTCGCCCATCAGAGAAGCATTCGAAGAATCGGGGTGTCCACCGGTTTATTTGAATTTAACGTGGGTAACGGGGTTGCGACACTGACCGCCAATGGCTTGGGTGGTGGCTCATTGATCAACGCGGGTGTGCTCGAAGAGGTCAGTCCTGCCATTTTGGAAAAGAAGGGTTGGCCGGAAGCGTTTCGGGACAAGCGCCAACGTGATGCTTTGTATGATCGAACCCGCCAGTTGCTTGATGCAACCCGCGGCGGACGCAAGGTTACCGTGTCTGACAGCGCTAACCGACAACAACCGCTCGACAAACGTACCGCACTTGATGCGATTGTCGGCGGTTCATCAATGAGCGCGTCAGCTCACCCGAATGCCGTTGGATTTAACGGAGCTTCCGTCACGTCAGGCCCGATTGCAAAAAACGATAACTCAGCGGCAGCGGTCACACTGCGCGATGCGACGCTGGGCATTGCGATGGAGGCCGGTACCAACAACAGTGGCGTTAACATGAATGCCTGTGTGCTGTGTGGTGACTGCACGACCGGGTGTAATCATGGTGCGAAACAATCACTGGACAACAACCTGCTCCGTTATGCACAGGCACAGGGTGTTCAGTTGTATACCGGTGCTGAAGTGTCACACTTGCAGCGTAATGCGCAGGGTCAATGGCAAGTCCATTTGGACTTTACCGACGAAAACGTAAAACGCTATCAGCCCTCCCACAGAGAGGGTGACCATAACCTGCAGAACAAACAAAGCGTGCACCTGTTGGCAGACGCTGTGATCGTCGCCGGTGGTGTGTTGGGTACCGCGCAAAT
>CALDUO010000111.1 GCA_937923745.1 uncultured Granulosicoccaceae bacterium | reverse complement strand
CTGGGGTATAAACCCAAACTCAAACTCGACGAACCCGAACAGGTCAGGTACACATTGGTGCTGGGAGATCCATCTGCCCAGCAACAAACCGCAAATGAACAGGTACTCAACTAAACACTGTCGTCGTATCGGTATAAACCGAGCGCTCTCATCGAACCGGTTAATTGCCGGTGTGTATTCTGCGAACCGCTCTTACGTGCCAGCTGTTGTAGCAGGCAATTACAGCGGTTTATCTAAAACCGGTCTCATTGCATTTTCAGATACAAAAACGGACGGTGCATTGACGGGTGCCTGTCCCTTTATTCACAGGCCGAAAGTTAAGATGATACACGGTGAAATTTTTGGTGAGGACAACACACATCCACACCGTGGCGCCGACGGTTATGCACTGCGTGAAGGTGCGGGTGTAGGCACGGACGTAGGGCCGGGCGCTCTGGTTTCGAGATGCCTTGGTTTACGGGCGCTTTAACTAATAAACTGCCAAATTGTGCAGAGCAAATACAAAACGCCCTGACGTTTTACATTTTTTTGCATTTCAAACACTGCACTATATTACCGTTCTGACAATTTGGGCGGCTAATAACGGTAATATTACCGAATTGCCCAAGACAAGACAGAGCACAAAAAAGGCATGGCTTGGCAATTGCTTTCACCCTGATTATTTGATCATGGTCGGGCAGTATGAACAAAATTTGGTTAGTACCAATCTGGATCGTTCAAGTCTTCTCGCAATCCAAATCGTTTACCAAGAACAAGGTCATCGGTAATGTGTGGCTGAATCGTGCGGGATTGCATGTACTTCGACTGGTGTTATCACACTCGGTGATGCGCGCCCGGATGCTGCTGGTATCCTACAATATCGCACCGGATATCAAGCGCGCCTATTTCCGTGATGGCTTTATTGTTATACCGGATTTTCTGTCGCAGTCTGAATTTGTTCGTCTTGATAACGAGATCAGACACGCTGATGCCGAGGTGCGTGAATGCACACAGGGTGACACCCTCACCCATCGCATTATGCTCGATGACAATACATTGCCCAACATGCCTGAGTGCACCGCTACACTCAATCGCCGCGACTTCACCAAACTCAACCGGTTTGCGTCTGGCAGTTTCTCAAGGCCCATTGCCTATATCCAAACGATCAAGAACCACTACATTGATGGTCCACCTGATCCGCAGAAAAACCTGCATTCCGATACGTTTCACCCAACCACCAAAAGCTGGTTCTTTTTTGATGATGTGAGTGAAAGAAACGGGCCGTTCACTTATGTGCCCGGATCACACCGACTCACGTTAAAACGCCTTGCATGGGAATACCGCAAAAGTATCAGTGTCAGCAATGATGGTGATCGATATTCCGCCAACGGTTCTTTCAGAATTACCGACGCAGACGCCAAAGCAATGGATCTTGCGCCGCCCAAGGCATTTGCGGTGGCCGCCAACACCCTGGTGATTGCCAACACACACGGCTTTCACTGTCGTGGCAACGCGTCCGAACGCAGTAGCCGCACCGAACTGTGGACGATCAGTCGCAGTAATCCGTTCTCGCCGTTTCCGGGCATTGACCACCCGCTGGTCACACGTGTTCAAAACAAAGCCGTGGGCTGGTGGCGACGGCATCTCGACAAGAAGGCGGAAAATCGCGGTGCGGTATCAAGCTGGCATATAATTGCGGCTCGAAACACCGTGGAAGACACCGAACAGCATGTCACTGACCGAATCGAGCATTCAGATACCCGGACTCACACTGAGGGCGCTTCGTTACCGTCAGGGTCCCGAACACCTGCAACGGCGTATTATAGCCAGTCACGGATGGCTCGATAACGCCAACAGTTTTAAACCCTTATTCGACCATCTGTCGAATGTCGATATTGTAGCCATTGACCTTCCCGGTCATGGCCACTCCGATCATCTCCAACCCGGTGCGCCGTATCATTTCATTGATATGGTCGAGTGGATTACGCAAACTGCCAATAGCCTTGAGTGGAACACCTTCAGTGTTGCCGGCCATTCGTTGGGCGCATGTGTTGCGCCGTATGTCGCTGTCGCTCTGCCAGAACGTTGTAGCGCCATACTGCAAATTGAAGGGGTGGGCCCACTGACCGAACCCGAAGAAAAACTGCCCGAGCGACTGCGGCTTGCAGCACAAGACAGTGCAGAACATCACCGCTTTAAATCCAGAACCTTTACAAACGTCTCTGACGCCATAGCGTCGCGTTTGCGTGCCAACAACATGCTGGAATCATCTGCTGCACTGATTATCGACAGACAATTAAAACCTGTGGAAGGCGGTTTTCAGTGGCGATTTGATCCACGCCATCGCATGCGTTCGGCGTTGTATCAAACCGAATCACAGGTGATGACAGCCTTGGCTGCAGTACCCTGCCCGGTGTTGTGTGTGTTGTCAGATGATGGCTACCCGTTACAACGGGCACAAACACAAACAAGACTCAATGTGATACCAAACCTGGAACTGCACACTGTGAAGGGGTTTCATCATATGCACATGGATAACCCAGAGATTGTCGCGCCGCACCTGATGACATTTTTAGACAAGCTACCATTGTAAACTGCTCTGACAGAGTGTCTTGGTCAATCGTTTATGCCCACTGCCCGCATCAACCGAACTGATAAGCCAATCTTGTAAACCAAACTGATTAGCTGACCTTATAATCCGGACCAGACACACTCATTGACGCTGTTAATCAAACCAATGAGGTGGACCAGTAAAGTGGGGCAGTGAGGTAAACCAGTGAACTGGGCCCGAGAATCAAACCTGAGAAGCAAACCGGCAAGCTCACATTGCGTGTTGTCATGCAAGCCTTGCTGGTGCAGGTACACCCGGCACTACAGTAGTCACCGGGTGTACCCACACGTTAGATTGACCCAACCCGAGGCTGTTAATTGCCTACCGCTGACTGTGATCGATGAGCACAGGGGCCAGTGTGTCAAAACCACTGATATTGTAGGTCAGCTCGGTATCATGGAATTCACCACCCAAGTGAGTGCCACGGCGGACAAAACCATTCTGCTCTACCAAAATCATGGCAGCCCTTCCATGAAAAGACGGCTGGGTTTTTAGCCTGTGCGGAAATTTCACCTGAATCATAGAGACACCGTCAACATTAATCACCGACCAGTCGCTCTCCATTCCCTCAAACTCTGGCGAATCAATATCGTCTGTCAATTCGTCATACGGTAATTCGCCGAACTCACTGTCGCATGGCAATGGCTGATCATCGAGCACCAAGTCTCCACCCTCACAGTCATACACCACCTCTTGTATGGTGTACTCCTCTTCCACGAGAAAACTGTTGGCGCTGTCATCAGGCCCATACTGAAGATCAGCAGGGTATGGTTCAGGCAGCTCCAGGTCGTATTCTTCAAACGCATACGGTTCGGTTTCGTACAGGTCTTCGGTCTCGTAGAGATCACCGGTTTCATTGTAGGCGTAGTCCCACTCGGCAATGCCTGCTATCGGCTGACCCGCACCGTCAAACTCAGAGGCAACCAACGTCACAGACAGGCTCATACCCACATAGTCGTCATAGGCGGCTTCGCTAAACGTGACACCGTCAAAGGCACCGTTGAGCACAGTATCCAGGCTGTATGCAGGCTCAGCACCTTCTGCAGTATCGACACTGACCACGTTACAGTTACCGTTGTATTGTGCACAGGAATCTGCGCCAAACCCGTCATCATAGGCTTCCCACTGGTGCAGGATGTACTGGTTAAACGCGTATTTGATCGAGACGCGTTGTACCGATGCGCCATCAGGGAATACACCGGCGTCGGCAGCGGCCAATTCGCGATCAGCACCGCGGCGTAACACATGATGCTTAACCTCTTTACCAGAGAGATCACTGGCAACTGCACTGAGCGTCATGTTACCGCCCTGATTTCTAATGATGGCAGCGCCCGACTCATCAAAGCTTACCGAACCCTCAACACCAGCAGGCTGCCACGCTACCCAATCGCCATCCACCAGCGCCAGTTCAGTAACGTCTTCCTCTTCGGCATCCAATGGCACCCAATTACCGAGCGCACTATCAAACACATAATACGACTGTTCAATACCATCACCGGCATCGTTTAAAGCAATGCGCCCGTACTCCACGGTACAGTGTTCAGGCCGCTCTGCGTCAAACCCATCGACCAATGAGTCGGGGTACAACACGTCGGGTGCACCGTCATCATTGAGCATCACCGTCACATCGTCAGCTGTATCGTATTCAAAGCCAGCGTAGCCGTGTTCACACACATGATCAATCCAGTAAACACCGCTGGTCAATAAGCGTTTCATAGAGGCAGCAACAGCCGCACTTTCGTGTTTGACTGAATCAATACGATCAATGAGGTTCTGATCAATATGCGCAGGCATCAGTTTTCCGGCTAATTTTTCTGCGTTAAAAACCTGATAGTTTTCAGCACTTTCGTCGTTGCCAGATTCAGCCCCAAAGTCAAGACCAGAGTCAGCCGAGATAGCCGCAATCCGCTGCGCGATGTCAGCCAAAGCAGCATCAATTTCCATACGAATTATTTCGCGTACCGCCTGGCGTGTACCGGGGTCACCTGCCACATCTAGCCCTTCATCAATCGCGGCACCTTCCACCTCAGCACGAATATTTTTCATCATACTGGTGATAACTTGTGCCGTGCGATGCAGGTACAAAAACCGCTCTGCGTCCTCTGATGAATCGGTGCTGATCTGTTCATAGTCAGCAAACAAACTTATCTCTGCGTTAGCATCAAAGCCCAGCGTAGTCTTTACCGACGCCTCCAAATCAGCAAGGCTCAAACCCGGATGCTGTTTGCGCGCTTCCTGAATCAACGTTGTAATGGGATTAATCAATGCGGTTTGTCCTGCAGGTGCAGACAGCACCAATGCTTCTCCGACAGGCTCACCAGTGTCTTCATCGATAGCATCTGCCGGGATCATCGCGACCATGGGTTTATCTTCGGCATCCTCCAAGACCGTCAGCTCATAGTGTCCACCAGAAGCTGTAACTGTCGATGGCTCGTTGGCATCACACTCGCCGTTTTCATTCACATCAATACATACTGTGGCACCGACGATGGAACCACCGGCAAGACGACCGATAATCGACGGCAAGGCAAGACCAATGTCAGGCTCGGATTCTGCGGTAGTTTCTGTAGCGGCTTGCGAGTCTACCGCCGGGCCAGTGGTGACAACAGCTTGACTACCAGTGTCTACAAGATTGACAGGTAACGTGATTGACGGAATATCAGCGCCGCCACAGGCGCTGAGTAGAAGAGTGGCTAAAATACTGACTGAGAACGGGGACGACTTACCAAAATACATAAACGAAAGGCTCCAGAACAACACACAACAGGCCACGAGGCGCGCTCGCACCAACAACCCTCTATGCTGCGGCCGTCCAACACACCAACTAAAGCCCGGTCTATCCAATGTGTCAGTAACTCGAAGCGGGTCAATACATTGTGTGAACCACTGCTAATTCTGAATGAAACCATGTTCAAGCTGTTTCGATGAACAGCCAGTAACTCAGGGTTTTTTCACCTGGTACGCTAACTGATTATGGTTAAAACATTCGTCAATTCCTGTTCTGTAAACGCTGTGACAGCGTTCTCATAACCGGATCTGACTTTAAAGGCACGGCTCACCAGGACAGCGTCACTCATGATGTATACAAGACCCCGTTTTTTACTCAGGCGCTCGTTGGCATTTACACTCTTTGCTTCGCTGACGACAGCCTCTGCAGTCGCCGAGACTGGCGCTGGCAATTGGTCTTCTTACTTCGATCATTTCTATGGTGGTGTTGGTGTCGGCCTGTCGTATCTGAATCCAGACGACAGCGATGCACTGGCGCAAGTCAACGACCGAAAGGATCTGGGGTTTCAGTTGTTACTCGGGCGCGATATCGGCAAACGCTTTGGTGTCGAGCTGATGTTTACTGATCTTGGTGAAGCCAAAATCGACACTAACGGTTCTACCAATGGCTCTATTGCCTACTCCGAATCTTCGCTCAGCGGTGTTTACTACTTCTATCGTGCCGACGGCACACCCAAAAAACGCAAGGGCCTCTCTGCATTTGCACGAGCCGGTGTTGGACAGCTCGATACCGAAGCCCGCAACATCTTGCATGAGCAGGACAACGACACGCACCTGCTGCTCGGTGGCGGTGCAGAGTATGGATTTGGGAACGGTCTTGCAGTCAGGGGCGAATACATTAGCTTTGATCACGATGCCAAATACCTGCAGGCTGCTCTGGTCTATCGACTGCATTCAAAGCCACAACCGAAAATAGTTATACCGGTTGCCAAACCCGCAGAGCCGATTCCACCCATGGATTCTGATGGCGATGGCGTGTTTGACAAGCAGGACCTGTGTCCCAATACCCCGGCTGGCCGCGAGGTTGATGTTACCGGGTGCCCGTCCTTTAACGACAACATCACCGGTGTCTACTTTCAGTCGAATTCGGCAGAACTGACCGAAGGTGCGATACAGGTACTCGACGATACCGCCGAAGAGCTGAATCTGTTTCCGACGGTTGTGCTGACAATCAGCGCGCACACCGATAGTCGCGGATCCGCAGCCTATAACCTGACCCTGTCAGGCCAGCGAGCAGCGTCAGTTGCAAACTACCTGGTATCAAGGGGTGTCGACTCCAGTCGCTTGGTACCACGTGCCATGGGCGAGTCATTTCCGATCGATACCAACGATACCTCAGTTGGTCGACTCAACAACCGACGCGTCGAATTCGACGTTGTTAAGTCCGAAGCGGGCAACTCCAATGAGCAGTAATCAGTCAATGAGAGCAACACAGTTGAAGCGAGTCGCACGCCACATCGTCACTCAATCACGAGACGCTATGACAGTGAACACAAATAAGAACACTGCTGTCAGAAATACCGGCAAGCGTCGGTTTACCCACAAGCTACTCACATCGGTGGTGCTTGCAACCTTACCAGTATTTGGCGCAGCACCCGTTTGGGCTCAATCAGCCAATACACATACAGTGACACTGGGCCCGTTTGATCAAGGCGTCTATTCAGGTAGCGAACCTTTTGCTGTCACCGACAACTGTCTGTCCGCCGGTGACGACTGCGGCAACAACGACACACGCATCAGAACCAACGATATTCTGCGTTACACCTGGTCGGTTGTGACAGCACCGGTCAATGATGTGCAGTCAGAACTGAACACCGTCATTTTTGAACAAACCATCAACCCGGAAACAGGTGCAGAGGTTCAATATGAGAAACTGCCCGCTGCCTGCCTGACCGATGTGCCACCCTCCGTACCGGTCTCAACCATTACTCGCAACGACAATGGCAGCACCACACTGGTGTGTAACCTCGGTCCTTGGGTCACTGGCGAACAGTTGTCATTTACGGTACCGGTACAACCCTTACCGGGCTCGTTAAATGGCGCGGCATTTCGTAGCCAGCAACGCGTCTATGGTTTAAACGACGCCGGTGATGCTGTCACCGATGTCTACGAATATCTCGATAACGCTGTCTACACAGTGTCGTCTGCCCCGGCATTTGACCTGTTGGCGGACAGAGCACCACTGAGTCGCAACTCTGTGGAGATTCGTGATATTGGTCATGGCCCAGAGCCGGGTTTTACGTTGTTTTATTCAGCGCACTTGGCTGCAGATGCACAACGCGGCGTACTCGGCCTTGAGCCACTGGCTGATACGTTTGATTTTGATGCCGGTGTGTATGCTCTGCAAGGCGACGGGTCTACACCTTATGCGCTGGACTATGCCGTTATCGATTGCAGCGCTAATCAAATTGCATGGCCCGATGCGGTCTATGGCGCACCACTGCCCGGCACCTCCGGTACCGATGCTGTGACTGATTCAGGCGATTGTGCCATCAGCGGAGATGCCAACGCAGGCTATCGATTAACAGTCACCGGTGCCGATACTACAGCCGCCAACTATCCGTTGACCACGATAGACGGCACATCTCTGGCGACCGGACCCGTCTTTGTCGGCGCATATACCATCACCGTTTTCGTACCACTGACCACTGTTGATGCAACCGATGGCATTATCAACAATCAAGCCGGTGAATTACAGCTCGGTGCCTGCCTGTCAAATTTTGATCCGGTCTCACAGTCCGGCGTCTCAAACTATGGCGCAGGCGCGGAACCGGGTAACAATTGCACCAACCTAAAACGCGTTCAGTTGCAGGCTGAAGGTGAATTCAGCTTACGGGCTGTCGCCAGCGAAAATGATGAAGGCACTCTCACCCAGTATCAGCCGCTGATCAGCGCCTATCATGAAGGCGATGGCTTGACCGAACCCGGCGCCGCTTGGGGTTCGCTGTTGTATTACCGTAACAACGGATCAGTGTCACTTAACGACTTCAACGCCTGTACTGTCTTTGACCGATCAGTATTACAGCTCACAGACCGTGGCGCTATCGGTGCAACTCCCGGCGCCTACGCCTATGAGGGCAGCAGTAATTTGGCAGGTTTTAACCCGGACGACTGGATGATCGAATACGGCCAGGTGTCGGTAGCGTCGAATCCGCTGGACCGTGATGGCACAGGCAATGTGACCGTTGATCGTGCAACCGGTCGATTTCTGGGTGACTGGTCTGCGTACCGGACACTGCGCTGCAACACTGCCTCCATTGAGTGGAGCACCGAAGTTGATCCGAACAATATTGATGTCATTAACGCCATTCGTATCTCACCAAAAGCTGATACCCGACTGGCGCCAGGGCAGGAAATCCGGCTGATCACACCACTTCGATCACGACTGACGTTTAACGGTGGTGCCTACGACGGACAGCTGATACCTACCGGTACGGTTGCACCGGTATTCGCAGGTTTTCGCTCCGATGAACTCAAGCCCGAGGGACACAGCGTCTCGTTCACACCGTCACCCGAAAACAGCAGCACTGACGGTGACCGGGTCACTATTGTCAGAGCACAGCTCGGTGCTTCGGTAAATACACTGAGCCCGGGTACCTTACCGGGCGTGGTCGGTTCTGTTAATGCAGGTGATGAGATTGTCTGGGGTATTGATACGGCCGTGTTTAGCAGCGCATTCGATGGCGAAACGGTAAACGATATCAACCTGACCGTGACGTTATCAGACGGGCTTGAATACAACGAGACCTGTAGCGTGCCAAACGCACCCGCACCGTCGTCAGTTGCCACCAACGACACAACCGGTGACACCACACTGACCTGGAACCTCGGTAGTATCAACGCCAACACACCTATCGATACACTGCCACTGTGCACGACCAGTTTTCGATTTGCAGCCGCCGGCAGTACGGTCAGTGTCAACGCCATGGTTACCGCCGATAACGCTGTGACCGTGACCTCCAACGAGCAGACTGTAACGCTCGATCAAACCGGTGCGTTACTCACCGATATTGACACGCCTCATACCATTGCAGAACCGGGACGCGCACAACGTTACACATTACGCTGGTCAAACGTCAGTGCAGACAGTGCGATCAGAACACCGGTGATCATTAATGTACTGCCATACGATAGCCCGGTAGCCGCTGAGAACCGCATTTTAAGTCAGTCAGACTTTACCGGAACAGTCTCGTTAGTCGCAGAACCTGTGCTCGAATGGACCACGGGTCGCGACCGCAGTGTGACCGATGAAGACGGTACGCTGTTTTACACGGCTGATCGTGCAGACACGGTCTCTGTTGACCCGGACACCAACACCTCTGTTTGGTGTGAGTGGCAGTCAGGGCAGTTTGTCACCGACGGTGCCGGTGACTGCCCGACCGACTTCACCGACGTGACAGCATTTAAGTTCGAGTCTCGTGTTGATCTGGCACGCGCGGGTGATCGCGCGCAACGATCCCGTCAGAGCATGCAACTGTCCTACGCACTCGTGGCTAAAGCGAGCACTGCAGGTGACGTGTGGAACAGTGTTTTTTCGGTAGACTCCGCCTCATTACCGGCTGACCAGTTACTGGTGTCAGCACGCAACACCACCACTGTCATTGCCTATACGATAACCGGCGATATCAACACTGGTATTAATGCGCAAGCAATACAGGACCGCGTCATTACCGACGGTGTTACCGTTGAACTCGTGGACAATGCATCGCGGCAAGTCATTGATACCACCGAAGTCACCAATACCCGTTATCAATTTGTTGGTGTTGCGCCCGGTGACTACGTGGTAAGAATACCGGCAAACATGTTTACCGACAACGGCCAGCTACGCCAATGGACCCTGCCCGCCTCGGCAACCATCAACGCCAATATCGATACCGACAAGAGTGATCCGACCACAACCGGTATCAGCACGTTAGCACTTAATCTTGCTTCAGCCACCGATGCCTCCAGTACATCGGCGTTTGATGTAATGGCCGGTATCACCTTGGTACGAATAGACCCCACAGTTCCTCCAGTGGATGCCGGTGGCGAAGAAGACCTGAATGCCTTTACGCCTGATGTGCTCGACGCGGATAACGACACCATTCCCGATGAGGTCGAAGGTGACATTGACACCGATAACGACGGCATACCCAATCGCGAAGACACCGACTCAGACGCCGACGGTATTCCGGACAGTGTGGAAAAGAACACAGACACCGATGGCGACGGAACACCGGATTATATAGACACCGACTCTGATGCCGACGGTATCAGTGATGCGCTGGAGGGCTCGGCAGACAGCGATGACAATGGTGTACCGGACTACATCGACAACACCACTGACCCGGACACCGACGGTGATGGTATTCCCGACAGTATTGAAGGTGACATTGACACCGACGGCGACTCACTCGTCAACCGGGTTGATACCGATTCGGATGGCGATGGTATTCCGGACAGCGTCGAGACAGTAATTGATACCGATGGCGATGGTCTTGCCAACTATATTGACATTGATTCTGACAACGACTCCATCGGTGACATCATTGAGCAGAATGTTGACTCTGACGGAGATGGTATCGCTGACTACAAAGACCGCGACTCCGACAATGACACCCTGACCGATGCGATGGAAGCCGGTGGCGTAGATCAAAATGGCGATGGTATTCCGGATGCATCGACCGATGCCAACGCCACGACGCCCACCGTTATCACCCGTATCTCTGATCTGATTGATACTGATTTTGACAAGGTACCCAACTATCGTGATCTCGACTCTGACAACGACAGTATCACTGACCTGATAGAGTCACGGGGTATTGTCGCAGATGCCAACGGCGACGGTATTATCGACTCGTTTATCGACACCAATGGCGACGGCATCAATGACGCTGAACTGGTTCTGTCAGCGTTTAATCTTGATATTGACAATGACTCGTTGATTAATGCCATTGATCTCGACAGCGACGGCGATACCCGCTCCGATCTCTCGGAGGCAGGCCAACCGGACACAAACAGTGATGCGATCACCGACAGTATGACCGACTCGGATCTCGACGGCATCCAGGACAACGTTGATGTCGACATCACCAATGGCGTCGACAGCGATAACGATGGTATTGACGACGGCGCCGACATTAATTTTGTCTCCGGTATTGATATCGACAAAGACGGTATCATTAACGCGCAGGATCCGGACGCGAACGGTGACGGCTACGCCGATGTCTTGGCCGCAGAACCGGCACTCTCAGCGGCACTGCCGGATACTGACAATGATGGCGAACCCGACTTTCAACAACCGCTGTCGAATATCATTCGATCCGGTGTTGGTGGTGAAGGCATTGGTTGTAGCATCGGGACGCGCGGACAGATAGATCCGACCCTGTTGTGGTTACTGATGATCAGTGCCGGTTGGCTGATGTTCAGACGCCGCGCCTAAACAGGTGTCGACATAACACAGACTCTGGGCCTAGACTCTGGGCCTAGACTCTGGGCCTAGCCTGTGCGCCTGTCTTCTGAACCTGCTCTTTGAGTCAACCAAGGGCCACATGCCTGCTGCATGTGGCCTTTTTTAATGGCGCCAATACGCTTTTACCAAACAGTGTGCACCGACGTTCGGTATACTGAAAAGATCACTTGCCAACCCATCCCGTCTCCTGAAAAACATCCTGCCCCCATCATCGACTATGCTCACCGTGTTACTGACGCTAGTGGTGGGTGTGGCAGGTGCTGTATTCGCCCACTGGCTCAGCATTCCCATTCCGTGGCTCATTGGCAGCATGATTGTCTGCGGCATATTCACGACATCCGGAGTCCGTCTTGCCGCCCCTCCCCGAAAACTCGAACTGTGGATGCGTGTCATCATTGGTGTCAGTCTCGGTCCGTCGGTCGCCAACAGTCTTAGCAGTAATATTGCACAGCTGCCTTTCGCGATTGTCTCCGCAGTTGTGCTCACCACCTTGTTGGTTATCCTCGGTACCTGGTGGTTTGAAAAGCGCACCCAACTGACACGACCGCTGGCTTATATCGCGGCGATGCCGGGTGGTTTATCATTTCTGATTGCTATCGCCAGTGCCTTTGGTGACAAGCGTCCGTTGATCGCACTGATACACACGGTTCGTGTGGTCTCACTGATTATTATAGTGTCGCTGCTGGCACGATACACGGGTATTCATGATCAAGACAGCTCACTGCTGAACGCGTTTGCGATGACACTGCACTGGCACTGGTTACTGCTGGCAGTGTTGGTGGTTGTGAGCTTTACAGTAGCTGAAGTTACCCGCATTGCAGGCGGACATGTGTTGGTACCGATGGTGCTGACCACGGTGTTTATCATGGTCACGGGTATCGAGCCGATCATGCCCGAAATTGCCAAAACAGTAGCCATGCTGACATTTGGCATTATGTTGGGTTGCGAACTGGGCTCGGGTCCGAGGCAACACTACATGAAGCTCGGGGTGGCGTCAGTGCTGTATACGCTGGCAGCGTTGTTAATCGCTGCTGGCATGGCCCTATTGTTACAGGCGTTTATTGATCAACCGGCTATGGCAATTTTTCTGGCATTAGCGCCCGGCGGTATTGCCGAGGTCAGTTTGATAGCACTCGCACTTGACCTTGATGCCGGTATGATCGCACTGGTACACACCTGCCGGTTCAGTTTTATTATGCTGCTGGGTCCGCTGGGATTGCGGCTACTGACGAACCGACCGCAATAAGGCCGCCCTCAATCACCGTGGCATTAATGCCGCCGTGCCCACGCATGGCGTTGTATCCACCCACACCCAACACCGTTTCCATGTGCGAACACGGGTGACACAGCCCGGTAAATTCAAGCACAGCACCGCCTATTGCAAACCGCTTGTCTTTCAGTGCCAACAGATTAATGCCCGACACAGCGATATTACGCCGCAGCATGCCCGGATGAAGATCACTGACACCCGTGAGTGCAGCCATCACCGCGATATGTTCAACCTGTATTAACGTAACCTGACGTTTGCGGTCACGCCCCTGATACCGATCACCCACCAAACCGTCTTCGGGTGTCACATTGGCAGAGTGCACCTCCAGTATGTCGGCGCGTTTTTGTGGTCGAAGTCCAATCCACTGTACCGAACCACTGTGTGCAAAATGCGATTGTAGCTGTGCCAGTGTCTGCGCCATACCCATAGCTCCCGTTGATTGTTTGTAAAATCGGTACTGTATACAGTGATTGGTGCTTGGAAAAATCTGACCCAGCGTTCCACTAAGTCCCTCGTGCAATCGTTGCTACGACCTAAAAGCGTGGAAAAAATGAGCCTGTTTGAGAAACATACTGTTGATATTTCTGTCCGTGGAGTTTTTCCAGATAAGGCTCCTCGATCTCTTTAACATACGCATCAATCAAATAGAAACCCAAAATCCCGGTAACTAACAACAGTATGTGAGGAGCAAGCACTATCAAACCAGCACCGTGAACGATACATCCTGTGTAGATAGGGTTTCTAACAGTTTTGTAGATGCCTATCGTTACCAACTGAGTTTTTTCGTCAGGATCGACGCCTATCCTCCATTCTTTTCCCATGACAAATTGAGCATAGCTGGAAAATAAAATACCTGAAATGCTGAGGACTAAACCAACAAACATGCCGTATAATCCGAATTCAATCTGAGGCTGCAAACGAGATACTGCAATTAGCCAGGTAATCAACAGTTGAATGCCCACCACTCCAAACATCAAAAAACTGATGCACATTTCCTTTTCTGTTTTAAGCTTGGTACCAGATCGAATGCCACTGTTCCCGGTTATTAAAAATTGAAAAAATACTCTTCCGACAATGATAACCAACAGAAAAACAATCATCATCAAAAAGGGTAATTGTCTGGCATCCATAGTTTGAATTATTTCAGTAAATGTTTATCAATCACACTTCCGCTTAGGGTCAACCCGCGAAAGCCAAGGCCTGCTAAATTCTGGCACCGTGAGTAATATCAAGTCTAACAATTTACAAAATAGACCCTTTTCTTCTTCCATGTGTTCAATAAAAAAGCAGCACGTCTCATCTCTTTATTGCAGTCGATCTGCAGCATCTGTTTTCAGAGTTCAGTGATCCTATCACTGGTCATTGGCGTCGCTGCATTGGTAAGTAGATGATGCCAGCCAGTCGGGGTTGATCTCAACACCCCATCCCGGTGCCTCAGACACCATTAACATACCATCTTCGATCACATACGGATCGTGCATATACAGATTCTGCTGCCAAGGATAATAGTCTTCACCCTCAATCGAAAACTCCAGGTACTTCCCGGCGTTTGGCAGCGCTTTGAGCAGGTGCGCGGTGAACAGCGTGACCAACGACAGATTGGCACAGTGGGGTGTCACCGGCATATCTGCGGCCTGTGCCATACGGGCTACCTGCAGCGTTCGGCAAATGCCGCCCATGTACAGTACATCGGGCTGGGCAATATTCATAACACCGGTGCCTGTCAGGTATGACCACAGCGTCAGATCACAGTCTTGCTCACCGCCGGTCACATCCAGATTCAGGGCCTCGGTAACTGCACGTGTTTGCGCATGCTCCCAATACGGGGTGGGCTCTTCAAAATGACAGATACCGTGGTCTTCGAGCCTGCGCCCGACATCAATGGCACGTGCCGGCGAGAAGCCACTGTTGGCATCAACCAGCAACGCCATGTCATCCCCAACCGCCTGCCGAATTGCCGGTATGATCGCCTCGGTTCTGCCCGGCCACTCATCAACATCGCGCCCACACTCGGCACCCACCCGAAATTTAAACGCATCAAACCCATAACGCTCACGCAGTTTCACGATGCGCTGCGCTTCCTGCTCAGGCGTAATATCGCGTTTCATTGATGATGCATACACACGCAACGGCCCAGGTGTACCACCGAGTAATTCGCACACACTGACACCGGCGCGTTTACCGCGCATGTCCCACACGGCAGTATCAACACCGCTCATCGCACGTCTGAGATAAGAACCGGGAAATTTGTGTTCGCGTTCGGTGACTCGATCGAGTACATCATCAAGATCGGAAAGATCCTGACCGAGCATCCATGGGGCTACCTGCCGGTGCATGACCTGACAGGTGATGTCGGCATGGTAAGTAGACACCTGACCCCAGCCTGTCGATCCGTCTTCCATGGTGATACGCGTAAAACCGACAAATTCGTTACAGAAGCTTTCAATCTTTTGTAGTTTGTCCACAGCACATGCTCCAGCGCTACCCACGCAGCGCACAGTCGGTGACTCAACCTGCATAACTTACGAAAGCGAAAACACTGTTACTGGTCTATCGATGTTTAACACGGCATGTAACATGTGCCGACTCAGTGATGACGCTTGCAGTCTGTCTTCTGTACGCCTGACAGAAGACGAACCCGAATCCAGGCAGCAGGTTAAATAGAGGGCACGATCCAGTCAGGAATATAGCCGCTTTGCTCAATGAACGGCAACACATCATGCCCACTGAA
>CALDUO010000110.1 GCA_937923745.1 uncultured Granulosicoccaceae bacterium | reverse complement strand
CAATACGACATGCCCATGCATAACACGCGAAGCGCCACTGCGATAACCGCGTAACGATACCCGCCTGTCAACATACACGCTTGGATGCTTGGCGCTCAACATTAGCTGGCGGGAACTGATTTCCCAGGCTGATTTCCCTGGCTGATTTCCCAAGCTGATGTCCCAAACTGATATCGGGGTTTATTTCTGACCGAATGAGCGCGCCGTTCCAGACGCGCTGTGTAGATCATTCTTTGGCGTTTTGTTTATACCGGCGTTACTGCCGGATTGAATACGTCGCCAATACCCGCACTGCCAATACATGTATTTCTTGACAGACTGTTACTGACACACTTTCGCTGACACGGAATTACCGGGAAGCAGACGTGGGTTGAGCGCTGAGGTCCAGTCCCGGCTCGGTCACGATGATAGCTTCCTGCTCACCGAGCATCCGACTCTCGACATCACCAAGGTACTGTTCGTCAAAGATTTCATTGGCGGTTGGCTGATTGTCAAAGTCATAACTGTGCGAAATTTGCTCTATCGACTTTTCGAGGCGTGCCATCAGCACACTGCCGATCCCGTTTAGCCGCACTTCGTCTGTCGCAATATGGTGACCTATCGCCATGATTAGACGCTCGAGTTCAACCTCTTCCCGTGCTACGTCATTGTGGTTCATGACATGTTTCACTGCATCAGCAGGATTGGCGATGGTGTCTTTAAAACCGCGCGTCGTCGCTCGCAGAAAACTCCGAACAGCATCGGGATTCTCCTGTGCAAAATCCGGATTCACGATGATAACGTTGCCGTACAGGTCGAGCCCAAAGTCACTCATCAGCATGAGGGAGATATCGTCCGTCGGCACACCATTGGCTTTGAGATTGATATAGGACGAAAACGAGAATCCGGTGATCGCGTCGACCTTACCCTGGGCCAACATAGGCTCTCTGACCGGGAACCCGACGTTTTCAATAGTCACCTGATCGGCATCAATACCATTCGCCCTGACAAAAGCCTTCCACTGCGCGAACGCACCATCGGCCGCTGGAGCACCCAACACTTTACCTTCGAGATCCATCGGCCCGGACACACCCTGTGATTTCCGACCAATGATCGCAAAGGGTGGCGAGTTGTAAATGACAAAAATAGCCTTCAGGTCGATGTCGGGGTTTTTATCCCGAAATTTGATCAGTGAATTGATATCAGCTGCACCCATGTCATAGGTGCCGGATGCGACGCGAGGAATGGCTTCCAGCGAGCCCTTTCCGGTATCCAGCGTGACATCAAGCCCTTCAGCCTCGTAATAGCCACGATCCAGCGCCATCAGCAGTGGTGCGGCGGGGCCCTCCCATTTCCAGTCATTAGCAAACTTGACGGCAGTTTCTGCCCACGCCGGATTCGCGATCGCCGACGATATGACGACCAATATGCTGAGGCACCTGGCCGTAAAATTAGCCGATAATCTGGCCGGTAAACGCGCTTGAAACCTCGCCAAAGGAAGGCCCGGGAACGTCGACAGAGACGCTACGCATGGCGCAACAGGCAGCCTGACGCGACCGGTCGCGACGTGATTGAACAATTTGGTCATGACACTCAAATGATTAGTGGAGTTTATGACTACAAATCTAGTCCACTTGGCCCGTTTATTCCAATGTTTTGACGGGTAGATAACCGCTGCCCGAACACTACCTTCTCGGGTCAGAACCCGATGCACGACGACGACACATTTAAACCATTAAAGCCGGAAATTTGTCGCATAGTGCGTTAGAATCGCAGGAACAACAGATCGCCGGAGGCCGTTGGTGGCAATTCAACTCACTCGTTTTACACACGCTAGCCCGTTTTTGGCTGGATTACTCGCGGTTAGCCTTGTGTTGGTCGGCTCGACAACAGCATCTGTAGCGCTGGCACAAGACGTCGAGGTGCTGCCACCTGCAGAATTCGATCCGCTGCTGCCCGCCCAGACTTCGGCCTTACCCGATCCCCAGACCGATCCCCAGACCGACGCCGAGACCGACGCCCAGACTGATCGTGAGACCGATCGTGAGACCGACACCAGTGCCCCAACATCCGAGACGGACCGGGAAGACAATTCAGACGCAGACACGGAAGCAGAGCCGGAAACGTCTGGAGAAACCGCATCAGATAGTGCATCAGAGGCTGATACGGGCACCACGGGTGAAGACGCAACCTCGGACACAGAGTCCTCCGATGAATCTACAATCGATGCACCAGCGTCCGATCTGCCAGAGTCTGACAGCGCCGACAACGGTGATCAGCAACGTACCGATGAGACAACCGTCGTCGATACAGCCACACCGACAACCGGCGATACCACCAGCAGCGACACGACCACACAGGAGACGTCTTCAGACGTTACAACTGTCGAAGCGCCTGCCACCGATGAGGCAGCAGAGACCAACCCGTCGTCTGATGCACAAACTGACGGCGAATCGGCCGTTGAAAACACCAATCTCAATCCAGAGCTGGCAAGACTGACCAACCACACGATTCAAGTGGGTGAATCACTGGAGTTCGTTGTTTCTGCCAGATCCCAATCCGACGACGTTCCGGGCATCTTCGCATCTCAACTCCCGCCCAATGCCACCCTCACGGATAACCTCGACGGCACACGCCTGTTCAGCATCGACGCAACCGAGCAGAACATCGGAGCTAACGTCATTACCTTCGTTGCCTTTGAAGAAAATGATCCCAGCCGCATTGATGAGGCCACCATCACAATCACTGTGCAGGCAGCAGCACAACCGGAAGCCGAAGCGCCTGCCGATAACACGGCAGACAATACCGGACTCACGATTGAACCCATTCCTGCACAAACAGCCAACGTAGGGCAAATGATCAGTGTTCGGGTGGTGCCATCAGAACCCAACGGCCCGGTGCCCAGCCTCTTTTCACTGAACCTGCCAGCTGGCGCCACCCTCGACGACAACCTCGACGGAACACGAACCTTCAACTGGAAACCCATGGATGGCGATAGCGGTGTCTACATGATCGATTTTGTTGCCGTCAATCCGGACGACAACGACAGACGCACCAGCGAGAGTTTCGTGTTAACGGTACTGTCCAATACGATGCCGCTGATTGAAATTCCGCA
This sequence comes from uncultured Granulosicoccaceae bacterium, assembly GCA_937923745.1. Taxonomy (GTDB): domain Bacteria; phylum Pseudomonadota; class Gammaproteobacteria; order Granulosicoccales; family Granulosicoccaceae; genus CALDUO01. The sequence continues at coordinate 13,186 of CALDUO010000110.1, read as the reverse complement.
AATCGAACCGCTGAACGATCATCAGGTACAGGTCAACACTATGATGATTCTCCGCGTGACGCCCATTGGCGTAGATGGCGCGGTGCCCGATCTGAATGTCAGTCCATTGCCGGTCAATGCGACCTTTGACGACAACGGCGATGGCACACGCACATTGCGCTGGCGCCCCGTTAGCGGCGCAGAAGGCACGTACACACTGACTTTCGTTGCCACCGACCCAAACAACAGCGACCTCGTTGGCCGCAGAAGTATCGAAGTAGAAGTCATCTCCGATGGCTCCATTCCGACCACCGACGAAATTACCCAACCGGTCCCGCAACCCGATGTGCAGGCAAACGCCTCTGTTGACGGTGACGATAACAGCGAAGATCAGGCAGCCACCAGTGGTGACGATAACAGCAGTGCCGGTGATACCAGCGTTGACGACACAGCCATTGACGAACCAACCAACACGCCTGTCGACACAGCCCCACCCACCGAACCACCTGCGACCATGACTCGAGAAACCTTTCTCGCGGCCCTGCCTGGCTCTCGCCTCGACGAGTGTCGCATTACCGTGCCAGGGGTTGAATCCGAGCGCACGGTCGAGACGTTTACCGACGAACTCTATATTCTCGACTTCTACTTCTACCGAAATGTTGACTGCTCGGGCATCCCCTACGGATCATCCAATCCGTTGTTGATTTATGGGTACACCGTGGGTGAGTCAGTCATTACCGACGACGGACGCCAGGCCTTCCCTATTGATTTGCAGGTTGAGCAGACCGGCCAAATAGGCGGTGAAGAATTCGGTGAGCCTGAGGGTACTCGCGCGTTCGATATTATCGCGATAGAGGGCGATAGCGTGTTATTCGCGGAGGCCATCGCGTCAACTACACCAGAGACCCGGCCCACTCTCCTGCAGGCGGCATTACCCTCAGAAAACCGCCCGAGACTCGGCAAACCGGATATTGCCCCAAGCGACCTCGTCGGCAGCTGGCAGTCCAACTGCCTGAACAGCCAGACGGTACTCTATGAGTTCAGCGAGGAGCAGCTGCGCCAGAACAGCATTACCTGGGACAGTGCCACCTGTGATGGTTCTATTCATCACAACCTCGAGACGCTTTACACTATTGCCTACGGCGAGCAAAGCCGCTCACTGTTTGGCGACTACATGCTGCCGGTAGACATCACCATTGCATCCAGTAGCTATCTGCAATTGGATGACACCGCGGGCGCACCGGCTGCGCCGCCGTTACCACCGATTGGTATGGAGTCTTTCCAGATTGTGACGCTCGAACAGGACACCCTGATGTTCGGTACTTGCTCATTCATCGGCGGCTGCCTCGAGACGGCGGCGACCAGACCCGATATGGTTCATCTGAACAACGGGCGCCGCTGGCAGCGCGCACCCTGAGCGCCAGACCCTGGGCCAAGACCCTATGCCAGACAGACCCTGAGCCAAAACCCTAGGCCAAAACCCTAGGCCAAAACCCTGGGCCAGACCCTAGGCCAGACGGACCCTGGGCCAAAGCCTATGCCAGAGCGTTAACGCAAACAAACAGCCGCCCCTGATTGGCAGACAGTCTTGTCGTCAATCAGGACGGCTATTGCGTTGCTTTTTGGGTTGCCGGTTGTCGCACGCACCGACCCTGTGAACGGTGAGCGTTAATCAAGCCATGGTGAGAGGCTGCCGTCTATCAAACGTCAGCCCGATAAAAGCCAAACAGTAGCCAAACAGCAGCAAGACAGCAGCAGCCAGATAGCAGGCAATCACATGCCGGAGACAGCAGGTCGTTCGGCACCCGCCCCGCGTAGCACCAGCGCCCGAGATGTCAGAAACATCACAACACACGCCATAAAGCAGTACCCGGACATATAATAAAGTTGTCGATCAAAGGACACACCGGCATCGATAAGCCAGCCGGTTAGCCCGGGCCCTAACGCCGATGAAAACACCATCGCGGCCATCGTCACAGACCGTATCGCACCGAGGTGTTTTGTGCCGTATATTTCGGGCCAGATTGCGCCGAATATGCCCGTCGACAATCCGTATGAAATACCCATCAAAAACATAAACGCGAACATCGTGGCCGGATGTACGAACACTGCGAGCACCAGTACACTCAAACCCAGCGGAAGCAGAAAAAACGGTAACAATCTGACCGCCGAGAGCCGGTCTATCAATAAACCAGACAACAATCCGAACGTCACCGTCGATAACGACATCACCGGAAATGATGCAGCCACCCACTCCCTTGACCATCCTTTCAGCTCACCGACGTATACCTGATGGAAAAAAAAGGATGTGCCAATAAAAGACGGCGCGAGCACCCCTGCGCACATACACCAGAACAGTGGGTCTCTCAGCACATCACCGCGTGTCCATTGGGTAGTGGCTGTAGCTTCATCCGGCAGCGCCATGCGGTCGCTGTTTTCGGCGAATGTCGGGTTTCTTGGGACACGTTCGACGCGAAGCAATACTGTGATTGCCGGTAATGCGAACAAACCCAGCACCAGCGCTGATGCGATCCATGCGTTGCGCCAACCAATCAGGGCAACGATCATGACCGTCAGCAATGGCAGTATCGCCTCACCCACCTGATGTCCTGCAGACGTTATAGTGACGGCTTGACCTCGCTCAGCTGAGTACCAACGCCCCATCGCTGTTATTGCCGTGTGGGACATCATGCCCTGACCAAACAAGCGCAACATAAAAATGGCCAGCAACAACGCTGGTACTGAGCTCGCAAAAGCCATTAGCAGACACGCGCCAGCCAAACATACGCAAACCAGGGAGGCCACGCGGGCGACCGAATAGTGGTCAACAACACGCCCCAACATAATCAACGTCGCAGCGCTGGCCAACGTCCCTATCATGTAGATGCCACCGAACTGCCCGTGTGATAACGAAAACGCATCTCTGATCTCGCTGGCGAACAGCGAAATGAAAAACGTTTGACCCATACTGGAAAAAACGGTCAGTAACAGGCCACCAGCGAGCCAGCGCCGATTCGCACGAATAAAACGAAAAAATTGCACGTTATGTCCACTGGGTGAGCCGGATGCGACCGGGATTGGAAGATATGACCGGGAATCTGCGAAACTGTGGCTCAATACTGGCCTTCAGCGCCATTATAGGCTACCATTCGCCTCCGTGAATTACCCCCCCGCCCTGACTTTACCAGCACAAGCGAGAGACTATTAAGAGTGGATTACAGCGAAAGCGAACAGCAGTTAAAGATATGGAAGGACATGGCCATCTCAAAACAGATGGTTATGAACGAAGCCGCAACGGCACTCAATCTGAAAGGTGAATGGACGCAAGACGAATTTCAGGTCGCACTGGAAGCTGCGATTAAACGTGGTAACGAAGCAGAAACGCAGATCAACCGAACCAAAGCCGAAACCGACGCTGCCATCGAGGAAATGACCGCCAAGGTCAAAGCAGCCGACAAAGCTACTCAGGAATACAAGGCTCAGGCAGAGAGCGCCAACGCTGACAAACAGCAAGCCGAACAACAGCTGCAAAACGGACGCAAGGACAACGCCGACGCGATCAAAAAGGCGCGTCAGTCAGTGGCCGACAAAGACCGTGAGCTCAAAGCCATCAATACCGCGCTGGCGGACACGCCCGACAACGTCCTGAAAAAACTTAAGACACTCAAAAAGCAAAAGCATGACGAAGCTCAACTGCGCACCAAAGCAGAGGACGCTAACCGGAAGCTGAAAAAAGAGAAAAAGAAAGTAGACGAAGAGCTGGAAGAAAAAGCCAAGCTACTTGAGAAAGCCAAAGCGCTGGCTACCAGTCACCGTGAGCTGCATGAGATCTGCGAATCAATGCACAAGGCACTCAAAGACTCAGGCGCAGAAACAGAAACACTGCCAGTACTGGATACCACGTTGCTGGATGCGTTTGACGCCGATGAAGAGAAAGAAGACGTCAAAGAAAAAGAGCTGGCCAGCGCTTAGTCGCAAGTTCCCCGAGCAACGAAACCCGACTGTATAACGTAACCCACTTGTACAACGTAACCCAGCTGTGTAACGTAACCCAGCGTTGCAACGAAACCCCGCTTTGCAACGAAACGTAGTGCCCACACGTCAAGGGCACTCGTTTTCGTCACTGTAGAACACCGTAAAAAATGACAGAGATGCCAAGTGACTCCCGAGCGTTGTCTTGGCTGCTGCACCGCACTACCTAAAGCGTCCTATCTGAAAAGCACTACCCTAGCCGTCTACCCTGGCCGTCTACCCTGGCCGTCTACCCTAGCCGTCTACCCTAGCCGTCTACCCTAGCCGTCTACCCTAGCCGTCTACCCTAGCCGTCTACCCTAGCCGTCTACCCTGTCCGTCTACCCTGGCCGTCTACCGGGCCACCCCAACTGATAAAGAGCCCGCTCCGCCCGGAAACCGCTCTACTGCATAAGCCAATGATGCGCCCGATGCGCTGCATCTGTAAAACCGCCGATAGCGCTGGCACACCTACAAGGCCCACACCAAACAGTCAACACTCTATGACACCGACCTTTGCTGACCGGTTATTCCGCTTACCGCGAAAATTAAACGCCGACGCCGCTGGAGAGATCACCCAAAGGCATCTGGCGATTGCGCGCTGGGCTTGATGCGCTTAATTGTCAGCACCACGCCACGTCTTGGCATCATTTCATCAAAATGCACATTGGCCCAACAGCCTTCATCAAGGATCAGGGATTCCGCAACACCCATCGCGGTTAACTCATCTCTGACTCGTGCAGCGCGTCCCAGCGCAAGCCTTCGGTTGCCATCTGACAGGTTGGTTTTCCCGTGTGAGCAACCGATCACCGAGACCACATCTGTCTGCTCGTCAAACTCACTCATGATATCGCGCAGCAACTGTTTATTGTTTCTGCCCAGCATCAGTGAGTCATTGGGAAAAACCAAAATGTTCTGTGACAGGTCTTTGTAACCAGCCGTCGCGTCAGCAAAGTTTGAACGCCGGGTGTTGTACATGTTTTCTTTCGGTGCAACAGGCGTGAGTTTAATAGCAGCGGGCGGCTCGACAGCGGCAAGCTGCACACGATTTGACGTTGGCTCATCGAACAGTGAATCATCAATCACCATGCTGCTGGTATCAGCGCCGGACACCAACATGGACGACACCGGGAACACCCGATCATCTTCCAATCCGTAGCGTCGTTTCACCGCAATATCACCGGCGCTGAGTGTAAATTCATAGTCAGATCGCGCACCGTCCCCTGGTATGGCGTTTATCGAATAGGCTATTTGCTGTTGCGTTTGCGTTGCGTTGCCCAGCCTGAGATCGTAACCGGCACGCTGTAGCTCTCTGGCCACCACACGTCCAAAATCGTTACGGGGCTGCTGAATGACGTACACATAAGAGGACGGGCCAGAGGCGGGAATCTGCGCCAGTGCACTGACCAAATCACGCGCCACCACTGCCGAGCGCTGCGTTGCAACCGGCACCGTATCGTTTGAGCCCTCTGACACTGTCGCCGACGACGGCAACAACTGACACCCCGGCAAACACAGCACGATAAAGCTCAACAGCAACACGCTGTAACGGGAAGTGATTGTGTGGACATCACGGTAGACATGTACGAACTTGCCTTGCGTGTTTCCGAGTCTGTGATTCGTATCCTTGGCGATCATCCTGACTACCTGTTTGTAGAATGGAACCTTGAGTCTATCGGGACAATCAAGCCCGTTTTGGGAGCCAGCCGGAATTTTTTGATCTTGGCGCCTGCCGCGATGTGATAATTACCACCAACCAGCGAAACTAATGCTGTCGACGACGACCCGGATGCTTATCGCGGCGTGGACAATCCATGGCGCGCACCCCATTTGGACAGTGCAATGCCACCGAGTATAAGCACCAATGCCATGAACGCTGTCGGTGGCAGCCGCTCTGCCAAAAACAGAGCGCCAAACAACACGCCGAACAATGGCACCATAAAATTAATTTGGCTTAAAAACGAGGCTCCCTGTCGATCGATAATGACGAGTATCAATAATGTTGCAAAGGCGGTCGGACCCAATGCCAATGCCACGATCGACAGCACAGAGACCACCGACGGCGTCAACGTCCATGGCCCGTCAATGACCAGAGAAAAAGGCATCATCATGACCGAGGCAGCAAGCATCAGGGCTGCCATCATCGGCAATCGTGCCGTCTGCGTGAGCTGGCGGGTAATCAGTGCATTCACAGCGTAACTGGTGGCTCCCGCCGCGATGGCCATCTGCCGCACGAGTGAGCCATCCATTTGTACCAGGCGCTCCCACCCCATGAGCACGACGACACCGGCCAATCCCAGCAACACGCCAATGAGTTTATAGCGATTGAGTTTTTCATCATCTGTCACAACATGCGCGAGCAACAGCGTGATCAATGGCATAACCGCCATAAATATGGCTGTCATGCCGGCCGATACCTCTACTTGTCCCCAGCTGATCAATGAGAACGGTAACGCATTACCAAAAAATGCCGAAGCCGCAATCAATAACCACAGCCTGCCATTTCGGGGCAATTGCTGCCCTGAGAGAAGCAATAGTGGGTAAATGGCGCAAAAAGCCAAAAACAGGCGCCATGCAACCACAGTTAAAGGCGGAATATCGACAACCGCGATGCGAGTAAACATAAAGCTGGCACCGAAGATGGCCGCTAGCCCTGTTAGTAACAAAAAGTCGACAGATCCGGGTTTCACACAATTGGTAACAGTTTGGAGGAGAGGTAAAGAATCGCAGGACGCGATTAATTGTCCGAGCTTAGCGATGGCTACAGTATGGGTCAAGCAAGCGAGCTAAATGGACCTATCCCGACGGCACTACGCTCTGGTAAAATTGTGCAGTAATTCACTTTTCCCGGATGCTTTGACATGAGTGACCAAGAGCTATACCAACAAGCTATTGACGAACTCAACAGCGATCGAAGACGCCCCGACCTGTGGGCTCGGGCCGTTGCAATTGCAACAGATGATCATGACGAAGCGCGCGACCTGTATACCAATCTGCGGGTCGAAGAGTTAATTGCGGAAAGAGGACCAACCACTATGCCAGCTGATGCCGAACCAGACTTCGCTGCACTGTCGCTTGCTTTGGCTGAAGGTGACGAGCAACCTGCAGAAGATTTAACCGAAAAACGTGAGGAAGTTGAAACCGCGTTTGCATCTCTGGACTCTATTGATCTGTCAAACGAGTCTGATGTCTCGTCACTGGAAGATCTCACCAGCTCGCTGGAGGCAGGACCAACGTTAACCGACGACACTGATCTCGCGGCAACGGCTGACCAGCTACAAACCAATAATGCCCTCGATACTCTTACACAGGATCCTCTGGCGCAGGACACTTTCACGCAGGACACTCTGGCACAAAATGGCCTGACAGTCGGTGCTCAGGCAACGGACAGCGATGCGCTTGATAGGGTGTCACTCAGTGACCTGTCCCTCGAAGATGATTCCGGGCCGGTGCTGTCGCTCGATTCAGGCTCATCAGAGTCCGGATTACTCTCTGCAGAACCCGACGCGGAACGTCCGCTCAGTTTTGAGGATGCCGGTTTTGACGATGCCGGTTTTGACGACTCCATCGAGATCACCGAAATAGCCTCTGAAGAGTCAGCACTCGACAGCTTGGCCAACGAACTTCAATCCAATATTGGCGACACGTACACTCCGGAGACAACAGGCGAGGACTTTCTCGATACCGTTCAGGCAACAGACTACATCGATACCCCGGCCGAAACGCCGCTCTCAGACACTACAACTGATCAGCTGAATCCATCCGGCGCAGTCGCTGATGATAATGACCTGACGTTAAAAACCGACAGTATGGAAGCTGTGTTCAATGAAGCCGATTTAGCCGCGAAAGCCGCCAAAGATGCCGAAACCGATAGCTTGCAACTGCAGCCGGTAGCCGAAACAGACGCTATGCCCCGAGGCTCAACGGTCGACTACACGCCTGACGAGGAGCGCGTGGTGTTTACGACCAGCGACATGCTGGTGACCGAACACGATCAAACGCAAAGTCGCACTCAATCGTTCGATGCCACCAGCAGTTTTGATAACGATTACACTGTCGATTTATCTGGCAGTCACGATAGCGATGGCGAGCCGGTCATTAATAATCCGGAAATCGACCTGGACGGCCGTGCCAATCAAACATCCGCTAACGATCCGGTTCGAACCTCCGCGGCAGATGATCAGTTTATTTTAAACCCGGAATCCAATCCCCGCGGCACCGCCTATGCGCTGCTAACCAACGACAACGGTGAGGCTCGCGCCATCAAAAGTGGCGTGTCCTGGCCCGCCATGTTTGTGACATTGCCGTGGTTACTCATCAAAGGTTTGTGGGGCACAGCACTGGCGTACCTCGCTATGTTGTTGGTATTTGTAGCGGTGTTTGTTGCGCTGGCTATCTCAGTCAATGATAGCCAGTCCGGTTTTGATCTAACCGCACAAATTGCGTTTGGTATTTTTGGGCTGCTCGCTGTCATTGGACTGTTCTATCTGCCGTTCAAATACGGCAATCAGTGGCTCTTGGAAAAAGCTTACCGTAAAGGGTTTAATCAAAAGGCCAGTGTATTGGCAAAATCCACGAATGATGCCTTGGGTCGTTTTATCAGATGACGTTGTGCGTGGTCGGTGCCACACACATCGACGAGACGGCAGTACTCAGCAACGCGCTCCATCCAGGTGCATCCAATCCGGTTCAATGGCAACGCTCGATTGGGGGCGTTGCGCTTAACGTATTCCGAAGTGCCCGGGCAGCGCTACCCATCGAAGCACATAACGTCATACTGTGCGGCTCTATCGGTAACGACGCTGCCGCAGTGCACATCCAGTCAAGTTTGCCGGCGGCAACGCTAATCACCACTGACCACGCTACTGACAGATACAGTGCAATACTTGATCGCGATGGACATCTGGTACTGGGACTGGCAGACACCCATACAATAGAGTCTGTCGAGTACGCGCAATTAGCGCCCGTACTAACACAACTTAACGACAGCGATACGCTGGTATTGGATACCAACCTCACGGCAGCAACACTAAAACAGATAGTCACAAATATCACTGCACCTCAAACTATATTGATGGCCGTATCGCCGGTCAAAGTTATGCGTATAGCGGATCACGCACCATTCATCGATGTACTGTTTGTGAATCGACAGGAAGCCTGTCATCTCTCGGGTGTCTCTCGACACGATCCGACTCAGGCAGACCTTACAACGGTATCAGCAGCGCTGGCAAAGATCGGGTTCGAGCGACATGTGATCACCGATGCCGCGCAGCCTGTGCATATCTATGACAACAACACGATTACCAAAGTAGACGTACCTCCGTTGGCACACAATATCACTATAACGTCTGTCAACGGCGCGGGTGATGCAATGGCGGGTGCTACCATCGCGGGACTGTTAACCGGTCTCAGCTTAAAAGACAGCGTTCAGAACCAAGGCCTGGGCGCTGCTTATGCGGTACTAACCGGCACATTCACACCCCTGCCCGCCTGACAATGCAACTGTCATGACGCACTGTACTCTCCGTCCAACACAAACTTGAAAACGGTGATCAAAGCAATGGAAATCAGTCAGGCTGTCTCCGACGCATTGGCCAACGGACAACCCGTCGTCGCACTTGAAAGCACTATCATTACGCACGGTATGCCATGGCCAGACAACTACAACACTGCTGTAGCTGTCGAGGAAGTAGTTCGTGCTGCAGGTGTTACACCAGCGACGATTGCCGTGATAAACGGCACACTGAAAGTGGGTCTCGAAACCAGTGATGTTGAGCGCCTTGCTCGCATCAGTGAGACCGGCGAGCCCATGATGAAGCTCTCGCGTGCTGATCTTGCTCTGGCGTTAAGCCAGGGTGTCAGCGGCTCTACCACAGTAGCCGCGACAATGATCGTCGCGCATCTGGCTGGCATTACATTTTTTGCAACCGGCGGGATTGGTGGCGTGCATCGCGGCTTTGAACAGACAATGGATGTCTCTGCAGATCTTACCGAGCTTGCCAGAACGCCGGTCAATGTCGTATGTGCCGGCGCCAAAGCCATTCTCGATATTCCCCGCACCCTTGAGTACCTGGAGACTGTGGGTGTGCCAGTGGTTACATTAGGTCAACCGAACATTCCTGCTTTCTGGAGTCGCGATGGCGGCATAAAGTCTCCAATCGAACTGTCTGGTGTCGAGGAGACTGCAGCGTTTATCAATACACGACACACACTGAAGCTCGGGGGCGCCACTTTGGTCATGAATCCTATCCCCGAGGCATATGACATACCGTCTGCGCGGATTGAACAGTGGATAACTACCGCGATACAGGACGCTGACGCCCAAGGTATTAGCGGTAAAGCCGTCACCCCGTTTTTGCTCTCTCGCATCAACGTGTTAAGCCACGGAGAAAGCCTCAAGTCGAATATTGCGCTAATCAAACACAACGCAGATATCACCGCCAAACTGGCTTTGGCCGCTGGCTCTGTTCAATACCGCTGATTCACGCAGATTGGCTCAAATCAAGGCTCCTGATTCGTGCGGATGACGTATTTCCAGGCTATATAAGGGGTGGGGATACGAGGAATCAGTATGAGAACACAACAGCCACAATCACAGCGGGCAACAACAACATCAACCCATATGAAAAACCGGCCTGCACGCTGGATTATCGCATTTTGTATAGCTCAGCTATTGACTGCGTGTATGGGTGAACCCGACTCTATGATCGACAGCACGTCAGAGAGCGGTACGGCTTCAGATGTAACACTCGGGTCAACACACAACAACGCGACTCCGATAACCCGAACAACCGATGCTACCGACTCAGACAATCTCGTAATTATCGAATCGGCTTACAAGCCCGATGCGTCTGATAACAACTCGCTACTGCCGTCGTCGCAGCAGGTTGAATTTCCGGAGTACCCCGCCGCAGAACGCTACCGCATTGGTGGCGAAAACGGGTTGAAAATCGTGGTCTTTGAAACACAGGATTCTTTCGAGCAGGTGGACGCTTTTTTTAGCCAGCAGGCGCAGGCCTATGATCTGAAACGGCTCTCCACGACACTGGACTATGTAAAATACACAGCAACCCATGCTGGGGGCAGTGCTGCTGACGATGCATGGGACGCATCAATGCCTGGTATCGTCATTCACGCTTTTTTGAACGCAGACGATGCTGTCGGTTATGGCGCCAGTCCTGAGTCAAAAACCAATATTATCCTCAGCTACCGCTAACCGGTTGAACGCCGCACGAGCGCGTTGGGATACGATGCCAAGGTCACGACGCACGGGCTTGGCCTGGGACACGATGCCAGGACCAAGAAGCCAAAACCAAGAGACCAAAACCAAGAGACCAAAACCAAAAGACTAGGAACGTAAAACCGGGAACGTAAAACCGGGGACATAAGACCAAGGACAGGGTGCACTGCTGTGCACCAGACGTGGCCAGTCAATTACATGACCACGCAATTCTCTAAACCCTAACCTGTCGCATTCATACCCCGCCCGACACTCGTCAAACCAGGCGCATTGCCTGTTTGCGGCACTACCGGCGCGTCGCTCACAGCTTTGAGATCGGGTGCATTGGCGGGGTCTTTGATCAAAACATCCAGTGGCATCTCCATCGCAACCGCAACCTTACGCAGCAACGCAATAGACATGTTGCCCTGCCCGGCTTCCAATTGGGCAAGGTAGCGCTCGGACACACCAGACCCGGCTGCCAGTCGTTTTCTGGACATACCAAGACTGTTTCTGCGGCTGCGCACGCGGCCACCAATCATTGCCAGAAATTCTTCGGTTGTTTGTAACGAAGAGCCGGTGTCGGCAACACGCGGGCTTGCCGGTTGAAGGCCACTCACATCAGCCGTGGAAGGGTTCTGCACGTGTGTCGGTGCGTTTGTGGGTGCGTTTGTGGGTGCGTGGCCGCTCGTTATAGGCGCTGAGTCTCGAACCTGTGTCGCCTCGACCTGCCTGGGTGGAGCAAGATTCGCGTGCTTCGGATTAACCGGAGCAGGCTTCTCGGTTGATTTACCGTCAGCACGATGACCCTCGAACGGTGACCGGTTTATGCTCTGCAATGCCATGGTTACGCTTCCTCCTGAAATAGAGCGCGCCAACAACCACTGGCCGATCCCCCGGTGTTTTACAGCGAGTCCGTTTGAAAGCTTATGCCACATCTAGAGAACATCGGTTACAGACCTTCGGTTACAGACCATCTGCGTTGGTCTTGGTGCCGGTGTTACGAAGCGCCTCAACTATCTCAAAGCGCTGCAGGTAACGCGTGTACGGACGATGTCTGAACGGGCATAATACTGTCGATCAGGTGATTTCGCTGACAAACCTCAAGGGCCGAGCCGCCTGTTTGCAGGTGATGACACAAAAACATGGCATCGAGGCTGCGAATACCCCCTGCTAAACAGGCATTAATACAGTTGCTGTCGGGCCTGGTTTTATCACTAGCGATGACCATATCACTGCACTTTGCCGTTACCTGAAAGTTAATCTACAGTTTACATTCCCACGCCGAGCATCTGCTCCCGGATTGTCACATCAGCATTCAACGCAGCGCTCGATCCCTCCCAAACGACCCGACCTTTCTCCAGAATGTAGTGTCTGTCAGCGAACCCGATCAGGTCATTGATATTTTTGTCGACAATCAGGATAGACAGGCCAGACGCCCGGATTTGGCCGAGGCACTCCCAAATTTGACGGCGTACCAATGGCGCCAGGCCCTCGGTTGCGTCATCAAGCAGCAGCAGTCGCGGATTGGTCATCAACGCACGGCCTATCGCCAACATTTGCTGCTCTCCGCCAGAGAGTAGCGTCCCCATGAACTGCAGGCGCGGCTCCAGCGACGGAAAAAGATCGAGTACGCGCTCGAGTGTCCAGGGCGCACTGTGGTTGAGCCGATTACCGGCTGCTGCGACCAGATTTTCCCTGACAGTCAAGTTCGGAAATACCTGGCGACCTTCGGGCACCAGCGACAGACCAACCCGGGCGATACGATGAGAAGACCAGTGGGTTATCGGAACCGCGCTATAGTGAACGTTGCCATGACTGACAGGTTGTATACCTGTGATGGCATGCAGTGTCGTGGTTTTGCCCATACCGTTGCGGCCGAGCAGCGTGACCACCTCGCCCTCACACAGATGGAAATCTATATCAAATAACGCTTGGCTACGCCCGTAGTGGACCTGAAGGTCTTTGACATCCAGC
>CALDUO010000109.1 GCA_937923745.1 uncultured Granulosicoccaceae bacterium | reverse complement strand
GAGCTTGTTGAGGCGAGATTCAGGAATGCAGGATTGATGGAAAAAATCTCTGCCGAAAAAGCGATCGCCGAGCAGGCTGTTGTTGAGAAAGGGTTGTTTTTGGCAGCAGCCAGTCATGATCTTCGTCAACCGTTACACGCGTTGGGGCTTTTTATCAGCTCATTACGTAAACGGGACAACGATGTTGAGCGACTCTCTATCATTGACGACATTGAATCCTCGACGCAGTCGTTGGGGCAGCTACTGCATGGTTTGCTGGACATGTCGAAGCTTGATGCGGGTGTCATTACGGTGGAGTCGCGCAGATTTTATTTCTCCGAATTAACCGCGCCACTCCTGAAAAGTTTTAAACCCCAGGCAGATCTCAAGGGGTTGTTGTTTGACGTGGACGATGACAACTGTGTGTTCGACACCGACCCGATGTTACTCGACCGCATTATCAGAAACCTGATATCCAATGCCATTCGATATACCGATCAGGGCCGTGTCAGTCTGAAGGTTAACGCAGTTGATGATCAGCACTACGCGTTGACCGTGCAGGATACCGGCATCGGTATTCCGGCTGATCAGCAGGAAACGGTGTTTCGTGAATACCAGCAACTGGCGCAGCCTGATCAGGCTGATATTCAGGGTCTTGGGTTGGGATTGGCCATCGTTAAACGTTTGTGTGATTTGTTGTCTTTGCCCCTCAACCTGCATTCGGTTGCGGGTGAGGGCACCCGTTTTACTGTTATTGTGCCCAAAGGTGATGCTGCGCTGGTCAAGTGTTCTTCGGCGTTGCCGGTGCCTGCCTCGCTCGGACAACGTGTGGTGTTGTTAATTGACGATGAGCAGCCGGTGCTGGATGCAATGACGACTTTACTGGAAGACAACGGTTGCCGGGTATTGCCGGCGCAAAGTGGTGCCAGCGCGATTTATCAGGTGGCAATCTCGGGTCAGGTGCCAGACATCATTGTGTCAGACTTTAGGCTTCGGCACGGTGAGACAGGTCTGGATGTGGTCAGTGCTGTTCGTGAAGGCATGAATAGTGACATACCCGCCGTGATTGTGACCGGTGAGACCTCTCCTGCCCGACTGCAGGAGGTGGCCGGCAGTGATTTGGTGATTTTGCACAAGCCTGTGCACGAGGCGAAACTGATTGACTCCATGGCGCAGTGTCTCGCGGCAGGGGCCAGATTAACCCCGGGGACCAATTCAACCCCGGGGGCCAGTTCAACAGCGGGGACCAGTTCAACAGCGGGGACCAGTTCAACAGCGGGGACCAGTTCAACCTCGGCGGCCAGTTCAACTGCCACGGCCGGGTTAGGCGCAGAAGCAATCATAGAGTCAGCGGCACTCAGCGTGCAGCGTAGGCCACTAGCCTCCGAATGGTCAGGCCCTGACTCAGAATGGAGCAGATCACAATAATGTAGGTGACAGCGACGATAATGTCGCGTTCGTTGCCCGGTGGCAGCGATAGCGCCAACGCGACTGATATGCCGCCACGCAAACCTCCCCACGTCAGAATTTTGATCACATGCGGATGAAACTCGGTGCGAAGTTTGAGGAGTGTCACCGGTATGCCGACTGCGATAAAGCGGGCAGAAAGCACCAGAATAGCCAGTACAAACCCGGCGCCGAGCGTATTCCAGTCGAAGGCCAGCAACATCACCTCCAGCCCGATAATCAAAAACAGCACGGCGTTCAGGATTTCGTCGAGCAATTCCCAAAAGGTATCAAGGTGTCCCCGCGTGGTGTCACTCATCGCCTCGCTACGGCCCTGATTACCAATCATCAGGCCTGCGACAACGATCGCAATGGGTCCGGATATGTGCATGAAGTTGGCCGCTGATGAGCCACCACCGACCAGCGCAAGTGTCAGTAACACCTCCACCTGATAGTTATCGACACGTCGCAACATTTGCAACACGATCCAGCCAATCACGAAACCGAACAACGCACCGCCCAATGCTTCCTGCGCAAATAACAGTGCAATCGGGCCAGCCGCGAGAGGCTCGCCGTTGACGGCAATGCCGTAAATGACCAAAAATATCACGATGGCAACACCGTCATTAAACAGGGATTCACCGGCAATTTTGGTTTCAAGGCTTGGCGTTGCGCCGGCGGTTTTCAGGACGCCCATAACTGCCACGGGGTCTGTGGGTGATATGAGTGAGCCGAACAGCAGGCAATAAATATACGGAACGTTAAATCCAAACAATCCCAGAATGTAGTATGCGCCGGTGCCGACAATAAAAGTACTGGTGACGACACCGACCGAGGCGAGCAGTCCCACAGTCCAGCGACGTTTGAGCAGCTCGTTCAGGTTGACGTGCAGGGCACCTGCAAACAGCAGCCAGCTGAGCATGCCGTGCATCAGTGCCTTATTGAAGTCAATTTGCCCGACGATGTCCTGCGCGATTTGAACGCCACGCCCGAAGCCCAAATACCCTGCAAGCACCAACACCATCGAGAACACCAGTGAGATCAGCATGATACCGATGGTGGTCGGTAGTTTGATAAATCGATGGTTCAGGTAAGCGAACAGTGCTGATACGGTCAGCAGCAGGCTGGCAAGCGTTAAAATGTCCATAAGCGGTTTGCAGGTGATGTCGGCAGGGCGGTTAGTTTACAATAGACTGACAGCGTCCGATTCAACAAATAGAGAGTCCACCGTGCAGCTCGAGATGGCGTTCGACGAGGCTTTACCCCAGCTCACCGAATACACGGTGAAGGTGTCGAAGCGTGCCCGAAGCGTTAACTTCAGAGTACGGCCGCTGACCGGTCTCGAGGTCACGGTGCCACGGTGGTTTCCGAAGCGGGATATTCCGGCGTTGATCACCGAACACAGCGAATGGATCAAAGACCAATTCGACAAGGTCAACAGCAGTACCCCACCCGAGTTCCGCGAATGGCCACCCCGGTCACTCAATCTCAGAGCGATTCATTCGCTCGTGAAGATCGATTATCTGCCGCCACCCGATAACACGGATACCGCGTGTCATTCGTTGCAGGGTTCGCTGAGTGACGGGCATATGGTTATTCGTGGCAGTAGCGCCAATCGGGAAGCACTATTGCGATTGATCTCAACGTTACTCAAAAAGCAGGCGAAACACACGTTTGCGCCATTGTTGTCAGCGTACGCAGCGCAGCATGGGCTGAGCTATTCAAGACTCACTGTGCGTGGCCAAAAGACGCTGTGGGGTAGCTGCTCGGCGACGGCCGGTATCAGCTTGAATTATAAATTACTCTTCATACCCGAACCGCTCATGCATTATGTGATTCTGCATGAGCTCACCCATACGCGGCACATGAACCACTCAGCGCGTTTCTGGAAACTCCTGACACGCTTTGATCCTGACGCTATCGCACATGACAGGGAACTCGATGCAGCTGCTGTGCTGGTGCCACCCTGGTTGGAGGCTGTTCCCTAGAAGCCATCTCAATATTCGGGCCTGTGTGCATCGATTAAGACGGGGTTTGATCGAGCAGCGTGGTTTACAGGGGTCAATAAGCAGGCCCAACGCTGTATCGCTGCAGAAGATCAATTGTGAGACGGCTTATGGTCTTTGAAACGGCTATTTGCTTGTCAAAATCACTGACGTGCACTACGCCTTCCGACGCTGCAATTAATCTGCAATCCGACCTTCCAAATTCTGTTCATCTGCTATTCTTCTGTGAGTAGAAAACTTCGCTCACAAAAAACTGTCTGACGCAAGCGCGGCGATGGTTTCATAACCAATAATAGATAACGTGGCATTTTCGAATCCCGAAGAATACTTAGTGCGAAAACCTGGCAACGTAGAACTGATGCAGATCGTACCGTTAGTCGCAGCAGCCTTACTGTTAACCGTTGGGCTGGCAATGTTTTTAAGTGGCACCGAAAATGGTGCCGACCTCGTGCAGCCTGCTATTGTGGTATTCGGTGGTACGTTGGTGGCACTGCTGGTCACGTTTCCGCTGAATCAAATTGGTGTTGCAATGCAGGTTGCCGTTCACCGTGGCATTCGCGGTGGCTCTTCTCCGGTAGAGACAATTAGAGCGATGATGCGCGTCTGTGATATCAGTCGGCGAGACGGTCTTCAGGGAGTTGGTGAAATCAGAACCAACTATGATGCACTGGAGGATGCCTGCTATCTCATCTCGCAGGCAGCCGAAGAACAAAAAATTCAATTTCAACTTGACCGTCAGCGTAGCGCTGAACACTGTTATCATCGATTGGTCAGTGATGTATTTTTGTTTACTGCATTGTATGCGTTACTGATTGGTGGTCTCGGTTCTGTCATCAGGTTTGTGACGAGTACCAGTGGCGCTGTCTCTATGCCGATACTGCCGTTTGTGTGTGGTGCCACATTGGCTCTGTTGCTTTTTATATTGCTGGGTCGTTTGCGAACGGCGCACAGTCGTGAATTGATCTCAATTGATATTGCCTATCAGGGCGCAGTTATTTTGCTCGAAGACAATAATGTACAACGTCTGCAGAGTCGACTGACACTGCTGTTACCCCACGGTATGCGGTGAACACAATAACGGTTTCGGTCAGCTCGACGGGCAGGTCAGCGTATCGAGTGGTGCCAAGTCGGGATGAACCGATTATTCTACAAATCGATGGGCAATTGGTACGGGTG
Source organism: uncultured Granulosicoccaceae bacterium (assembly GCA_937923745.1). GTDB lineage: Bacteria > Pseudomonadota > Gammaproteobacteria > Granulosicoccales > Granulosicoccaceae > CALDUO01. Next base: position 7,052 of record CALDUO010000109.1, on the reverse strand, counting down.
CTCGATATCAGTGCCAATGGTCTGTCCTGCCCGGAAGGCAAAGTTAAACAGGGCCGACGTTATCCGTTTAAGCTCGACCTGCCACTGAAATCACCACAAATTAACGGATACCTCGATGTCATGCCCGGCAGTTCCGGTGGTCGGGTGCAGTGTCAGTTTGTCGAACTGGCAGCCGACGAGGTCGACTTGCTGCATCACTATGTACTGGTCCGACAAAAAGAGGCATTACGCAGCCTTAGGTCGGGCGGATAAGCCTGCGCCGTGCCCCAGCGACAACACCAGTGATAACACCAGCGACAACCCCAATTACAACACCAGTGACATCTCCTCTGCAATGGTATAAAGCGCAGCTGGCCAGTGAGGCGCTGCTGCCCGACGAGGCGCAGCATGCGGTTGTGCTTGAGCTCGAACGTATCCACACCGCGCTGCTGGCCGCTCCGCCGCCAACACAGGCACGCACCGGGCTCGGTCGTTTTATCGCCCATTTTTTTCAGCCCAAAGGAGAGCCACACGTTATACAGGGTCTGTATCTGTGGGGTGGGGTGGGTCGTGGGAAAACGCTGCTGACTGATACGTTTTTTGATCTGGCTCCAATCACCCGAAAAAAACGAATGCATTTTCATCATTTTATGAAAATGATTCACGACCAGCTTAAAACCCTGACTAATCGAGAAGATCCTCTTGTACTGATTGCTGATCAATGGATACAGGAGACCCGCCTGTTGGTGTTGGATGAAATGCATGTAAATGACATCACCGATGCGATGCTGCTGGGTCGATTGCTCACGGCAATGTTTGAGCGAGGTATGACGTTGGTCACCACGTCTAACGTTACGCCAGATGATTTGTACAAAGGCGGGTTGCAGCGAGACCGTTTTATTCCGGCGATAGAACAAATTAAACACCACACCATTGTTTTTTCTATGGAGGGCGACACCGATTATCGCCTGCGCGTGCTTGCAAACGCCGATATCTATTTTGATGCTGTCAATAACGAATCAGATCGTGCGCTGCAGCATTTTTTTGAGCGACTGGTTCGGGTTAAATCGACCGCTGATCCAGAGCACACTGTAAAACCTGTTACGCTGTCTATAAACGATCGTCCGATGCAGGCTGTACGCGAGGCAGATGGTGTGGTGTGGTTTGAATTTGACGAGCTGTGTAACACGCCACGCTCAACACACGATTACATTGAAATCGCAACGCTTTATCATACGGTATTAATTAGCGCGATACCGGTGCTGGATGACAATCGAAACGACGAAGCCAGGCGGTTGGTTAACCTGATTGATGAGCTCTACGATCGGCATGTGAATGTTGTGGTGTCGGCTGAGGCAGCACCTGAAGATCTGTACGTTGGCCAACGACTGAGCTTTGAATTCGAGCGTGCTGCCAGTCGTTTACGTGAAATGCAAACACAAGAGTATCTGACTACCGGTCGTCATGAGTGGTTGTCTGACTAACGCCGCGAATTAAACACTGCTTCCGTTTTCCTCTCTGTCTGCCCAGTCTGTCTGTGTATTCTGTCTGGCTGTTCTGACTGTTCTTTTTGACTGTCTGGTTTGACGGTCCAGTTTAGCCGCCCGATCAATGTCACACGTTCCTCGTAGCGTTCTGATTGTGCGCCTGTTGATACTCTCGTTGATACTCCGGCACGGCAGGGGCTGTTGCCGATATCAGTCTACGGCGAGAGCGCAGGCTCAAATGCGGCTACAGTAGTCACCGAGTGCTTCGATTTTCGAGCAGAGCAGCGCTTGTGTGTCCGCCTGACAGTTTGCGATACTGACGCAAGTCGTACAGAACGCGAGACTATGTGTGGTCCGACGCTGCTGAATTGAGCACCTGTCAAACCGACAATTTTTTTCTGAGACAACACAATGTTAAAACTGTTTGGACACCCGGATTCGGGCCACGCTTATAAAGTCAGGTTCTTTCTGGTTGCGATGAATATTGAGCACGATTACGAACCGGTGGATATCTGGCAACCGCGTAGCTCACGCAGTGCTGAGTTTCAGCGGTACGCACGTTATGGTGAGGTGCCGACACTGATTGACGATGATCAGTCTTATGTGCAGTCAAATGCCATTTTATTGCATCTCGCCCGTCGTTACACAGACTTTAGCCAACGACCCGAACGCGAGCAAACCCAGGCGCAGGAATGGTTGTTTTGGGAGGCCAATAAACTCGGACTTTGCTTGCCGCAGTTAAGGTCAGTCGCGAAGTTTGATGACGGGAGCATAAATGCAGGGGCTGAGCAATGGCTGCGTGCCCGTTATGAACACGATATCAATCTGCTCGGCGACACGTTGGCAGACGGGCGTCGATATGTGCTTGGTGATACTGTTTCCATTGCCGACTTTTCGCTAGCGGGCTATCTGTTTTTTGCAGATGAGGCGTCGGTGGACGTCCCGTTGTCTGTTGCGCAATGGCTCAATAACTTAAAAGCGTTACCCGGCTGGCAGCACCCGTATGAGCTTATGGCATAACAAAATCGGTGTTAGTACAGTAGACTGGCGTATTCGGGCAGGCGCTCTTTATGAAATTGGTAAATTCCTGCTTTCATAGGTCTGTCCCCGTATGACGGGTTACTGACCACCCACACACCGGAAACACGATTGATGGCGACCGACAGTCACAGTACACATTCAGCGCTGGAAAATGCGCAGAACGATAACATTCTCATCTATGTTAACGGTGCACTGGTGCCCCGAGCCGAAGCTGTGGTGTCGGTTTACGATTCCGGCTTTTTACTCGGTGACGGTATGTGGGAGGGTATGCGGCTCTACAATGGGTCGTGGGCTTTTATGGACGATCATCTCGACAGGCTCTATGAAAGTTGCCATGCCGTGTCGCTGGACATTGGTCTGACCCGAGCAGAGATGATAGAGGCGATTCAAAGAACGGCCGAAGCCAACCGTATGGTCACTGATGTGCACTGCCGACTCATGGTCACGCGCGGTGTTAAGGTGAAGCCTTTTCAGCATCCTGCACTATCCCAGTCCGGGCCGACAGTCGTGATTATTATGGAGCACTCCAAACCTGTCGACTCCTTACAAACCCGTGGTATCAGGCTTGCGACAGTACCGCAGGTGCGTGGGTTACCGATGTCACAGGATGCAAAGTACAATTCACATTCGAAATTAAATTGCGTTATTGCCTGTCTGCAGGCAGAACAGGCAGGGGCTGATGAAGCACTGATGCTCGACCCCTACGGATTTGTCAACACCACCAACGCCTGTAACTTCTTTATTGTCCGTAAAGGGGAAGTCTGGACCTCAACCGGTGACTATTGCATGAATGGCGTGACGCGACGGCGAGTCATTGAGCTTTGTCAGGCAAACGATATCCCGGTATACGAGAGAAACTATTCGCTGGTCGATGCTTATGGTGCCGATGAGGCTTTTCTGACCGGAACCTTTGGCGCGCAGACGCCGGTGGCGAGTATTGATGGCAAAGCACTGGGAACGGGTCATGCGCCGCATGAAGGTGCCGGGCCTGTTACCCGAAAAATACAGGGGCTTTATAAAGCGCTGATAAAAGCGCGCTACGGCGCGTAGTGACAGAGGTATGCTGGCGGACAGAACGCCATGGTGTCGTGTTTAACGGACCCGTGACTGACCAATCGCAGATGATTTGGCAGACTTGGGCTACTAAAACCGACCATAAATCATCATCAACTTATTGGAGAAATACATATGGCAAAAGGCTATTGGGTGGCAAGCGTCACCGTCACTGACGAGGAACATTACCCGGAATATCTACAGGCAGGTGCACCGGTATACGAAAAATACGGTGCAAAGTTTGTGGTGCGTGGTGGACGTTGCGAAGGTATGGAAGGCAACACGCGTAAACGTAATATTATCGTTGAATTTAAAGATTATGATACAGCGCTCGAAGCGTATCACAGTGAAGAATATCAACAGGCCAAAAAGCTGCGTAATCAGTATGCCGACTCTGATGTGCTGATTGTCGAGGGTGTTGACTGATCACCCGTTGCTTTTACCGGTTGCTTTTACCGGTTGCTTATCACCCGTCGCTTATCATTTCAGGCCAGCGCCTGTCGCGTCTGGCACCTATAACTTGAGGTTAAGTTGAGCCGATTCGTTCTCTGCCTCGTGTTTGGTTCCCGATAGTTGACTGCGACGTTTTGAGGCGGCAGACGTTTTCTTTTTGCCGGTCGTTTTTTGTGCTGTAGTTGAAGTCTTTTGGGGTGTGCCCTCGGTAGTACCCCTGATTGCACGACTGGGTGTGCTTTTGGGTGTGCTTTGGGTTGTGCGTTTGGATGTACGTTTCGGTGTACGTTTGGGTTGTGGTCTTCGCGACCCATGCGCCTCCAGCACAGCGCTGGACGCAGTCCGACCCTCTTCACTTTTGCGGATGACCTGAATCTGATCCTTGATCAGTTTCGCATTGGCTTTGATGTCGGCGATGGGTCTTGGGTAGTCACCCAGACTGATCGACTCATACAAGGCAATGGTTTCAGCCGGAAAGTCCCGTAGCTCCGGAATCCACTGCTTAATAAAGGTGCAGTCCGGATCCTGATCAAGGAGCTGTTTGTGAGGGCTGTAGACCCGCAGGGTATTGATACCGACAATACCGGCCTGCATCTGTATCTGTGACAGGTGTATCCCTGGCTCATAATCCAAAAACACACGAGCCAGCGGACCGTGTATGGATTGCCAGGATTGTCGAAGCCCGAAACATGCGGTTGTCACAGCCATCGCTCGCATACGAAAATTCAGAAAGCCTGTGTGCAGCAAACACCGCATACAGGCATCGAGCATCGGTATGCCTGTGGTGCCGGTGTGCCATGCTTGTAATATTGTTTCATCATCGGCGTAGCCGAGGTGTTGATAAGCCGGGTTGATGGCTTGGGTTTCCATGACCGGAAACGATTCGAGTCGTTGGATAAAATGATCGTGCCAGTGCAGTCGTGACTGAAAAGCGCGCAAACTTTTCCGCCACTGCATCGCCTCGCGGTCCTTGCGTTCGCTGAGCTCATTGATGCGATGTTGGCTCCGATGAAAAACGGTACGGATACTGACCGTACCCCAAGCAAGGTGGGTCGACAGGCGCGAGCCTGCGGTAAACGCGGTATTTGGCGACGATATACCACCCGAATACGCATAACCCCGGTGAGTCAAAAACGACGTGAGATCGGCATCGGCCTGCGACTCGCCAACCCGTTGTAACTGCACCAAGGTCGGATCCTGTGGCAATACAATGGGTGATAGTCGGTCATTGTCAGGTAATGATTGTGTTGGTAGTGTCTGTGGCAACCAGCTTAAAAACGGTGCCGGGCAGGGTTTGGGGGCGGTGTCGAACAGTTTTTCTTTGATAATGCCTTGGCGAGTATCCCGGCTTTTCAGACCACGCACGACACCGTTTTGTGGGTACTCATGCCACCGAATACCATGATGTTGACACCATGCTGCAACTGCTTTGTCACGCTGAAAGGTCAAATCAACGCCGGTCTCTTCATGACTGTAGATGGCATCAAAACCGTCCTCATCCAGTAACTGCGTCAGGGTAGGCACGACCTCTGCGGTCGTCACAGCCAGCTCAACACCCAGTGTTTTTAGTTTGGTGGCAAGATCGGCCAGTGCATCGCTGATCGCATCGATATGAAAACGTGACGCATCGTCAGCCTGCAACACGGACGGTTCTGCAATATACAGTGGCAGCACAGACTGTGATGACGCTATCGCGGCTGTCAGTGCATCGTTGTCGGTCAGACGGATATCCCGTTTGATCCACCAGATACTGCGTTGGTATGGTTTGTCGGACATCGGTTTTTAACGTGGGCTCATGTCTGTTCTGGTTTGTTTGGTTGGGTCAGGTCTGCTTGAGTTTGGTCTGGTTGAGTTAGGGTCGCTGGGTGGTAGCTGACGGTGCTGATCGACGACAGCGTTCTGAACAATACACAATCGACGGCCACAGCCCCCGCGACTGCCACTTTTTTCGGTTGGAAAACGGGCGCTCGCACACCGGGCAGGTTTTGGTTTCTTTGACTTGTTGTCCGCTTTGCTTGTGCTTCATCGTGATGTTATTGAGGTGCCATGGTTGCGGTATGGTTGCGGTATGGTTTACAAGCCCACTTGCCGCCGCACTTGCTTCCAGAACTGTGAGAAGCTGGACCAACTCGACTCAGGTGCCTCGTATAACCACCGACGTGATACTGTCTGAGCATTTGGGTTGTCCCGTCCCCACAGCTTACAGGCGGGATACTCACGATCCCATGCCGTTGTCTCACCAATGGCGTCTGACAGTGCTGTGGCAGTGCCTGTCACGACTCGCGTGCCTTCGGGAAGCCAGGCTTGAATAAACCGCCAGCGTTTCTCGCTCATCGGCCATGCTTGCAGCAGATCGGTGTCGATAAACAGACAGTGATCGGCAGTTTGTGTTTGCCACTGGGCGTCCAGGTTCCACAGGGAGTGAATCGCGACATCATCCGTCAATGGACTCACAGGCTCTGCCTTCATCCAATCAGGAATTGACGTATCCAGTGAGGACGTCCAGTCAGTTCGGGCTGACAGAGCCTCGGGCTCTTTGAGGTTTTGCAGTTCGTCATACGGCATATCGAGCCAGGTATTTTTTTGGCGGGTTTTGCTGTACTTGTTCAGGTTGTCTTGATTGGCGATGTAACGTTTATGGCTAAAAGTGCCCGCGATCCATTGCCAACTTAACGTATTGGACGCAAGATCGCCGTCGAGCAGGTGATAATGTAACCATCGCGCAGGTTCCAGCCAGTGTGTCATCGCCTGATTACACACAACACCGGCGAGCCACATGCGGGTGTGGTTGTGCATCAGTCCGGTCTCAAAAAGCTGATTCAGCTCGTGGTCGATGACGTTGATGCCGGTGCTGGCGTCCACAATAGCAGCGGGTAGTTGGGTTGCGCGAACATCCTCTTGCGGATTATTAAAATCGGTAAAAATTGCACTGGAAGAACGCTGCCAGGTTCGGTGAAAATATTCGCGCCACGCCAGCTCATACAGCAGACGATAGCAGCGCTTGGCGTGGTGGTGTTGCAGCACTGTCTCGGCAACATC
>CALDUO010000108.1 GCA_937923745.1 uncultured Granulosicoccaceae bacterium | reverse complement strand
CGATTCACAGCGCTCAAAATACCACGCAAAATATTCAGTTCAGACTGACGGGGACGGCTCTCGCCGAAGTATCGTCTGAGCCTTGGCATCAACAGTCTGGGGTTGTCGGTTTTCAGGAACCCGATCGTTATCAGCGTTCTTTCGAGATGCTCAAAAAACTGTTCCATACCGGCATTATCAGCCAAACGGTCTGCCTCCAACATCCCTTCCTCTTTGCTGCCATTAACTGGCGTCACGTCTGACTCCCCGGCTGTTAGCCGGGTTGCTGACTGCTCCGATGACAGACTCGGTGCCTGAGCCAGTGCCTGAGCCTGCAACCGAGTTGGCAACTCGCCTTGCGTTTGGGACGACAGGCACACGTGCAATTCGTACGCGACAACCTGAACGGCACTACCCAAATTCAGTGAACTGAAATCAGGGTTAGTCGGAATATTCAATCGGTGTGAACACAACGCCAGTTCATCGTTAGTCAATCCTGATCGTTCACGGCCAAACACGAACGCTACGTGATCTTGCACCTCCGAACCACCATAGTGTGACAGCACTTGCTGACCGGCCTGTCGCGCAGAGACGGTCTGCCACTCCAGCGAGCGGCTTCTTGCACTGGTACCGTACGCATGCACGCAGTCGCCAATAGCCGCCTGTAATGAGTCGTACACCGTTGCATTTTCGAGAATGTCGCCGGCACCCGATGCTCTTGCATAGGCCTCATCACCCAAATGCGGCTCACCGGAGCGTTTGCCCTGGTGCTGGCGATTGGTCTGCACCACGCGCAGACTGCCGAACCCCATGGTTTTCATCGCTCGTGCTGCCGCCCCGATATTCCCGGCATGGGTAGTATCGACAAGTACAAAATGTACTCGTTCCGCCAGATCAGAATTCGCCACCGTATTTTGATTCCGAGAAATATTGATAGAAGCGCTGATTATACCGTGGGAGACGGTCGTTCCAGTGTTAAACTCCGCACCTACTTTTGAACTGATTACCGGTACTGTTATGCACCCGATGCTCAACATCGCTATTCGTGCTGCCCGCGCTGCAGGCGATGTCATCACCCGTCAAATGGATCGCCTCGATACAATCACTGTCGAGCAAAAACAGCACAATGATTTTGTCAGTGAAGTAGATCGTGCAGCAGAGGCACGCATCGTCGAAACGCTACTGAAATCCTATCCCGACCACAGCATCCTGGCCGAAGAATCCGGCTTGCTCGGACAAACCAACAGCCAGTATCAATGGATCGTCGATCCTCTCGACGGCACCACTAATTTTCTTCATGGCATACCGCACATTTGTGTCTCTATAGGCCTGACCTTTAAAGGGAAACTCGATCAGGCTGTTGTCTACAACCCTGTCAGCCAAGAGCTATTTACTGCCAGTAAAGGTGAAGGTGCGTGGCTGAATAACAAACGGCTTCGGGTCAGCAAAGTTGGCTCACTTGAACATGCGCTGGTTGGCAGTGCCTTTCCGTATCGGGATGGTGAGCGGCTCAAAAGCTACATGAAAACCTTCCAGACCATTACCGAGCAATCCATCGGTGTTCGACGGCAAGGCGCTGCTGCGCTCGATCTTGCTTTTGTTGCCGCGGGCAGAACCGACGCGTTCTGGGCACCTGGCCTCAGCCCTTGGGACTGCGCGGCAGGAGCGCTGATCATTCGTGAAGCAGGCGGGCTGATTGCCGACTTCGATGGCGGCACTGATTGGATGGAAAGTGGTGAGATTGTGGCGGCCACGCCGAGACTGTTACCCCATATGCTGAAAGTTCTTAAAGCCCGTAATACGGAGAGCTAGAGCGCCTGTTAGCCTTAACCGTTAGCTTGAGTTTCGCACCCCGGAATGGGATGACACATTTGGGATGACACGCACTGGTTGACACCACTGGTTAACACCACTGGCAAACACATCAGAACCAAAGCATCATAATCAAAACACCATAGGGGCGCCACAAAATGGAGCTTGTGTAGAAGGCTCAATTCAATTGGCGAGCTGCAGCAGGTCGAAATCAGGGGCGCAGCCCAAAGCCGAGTCCCAAAACCGACTTCAAGAGCCGAATCAGGGGCACAGGCCAGCATTTGGCGCTGGCGCGTGTTGCCTGGCAACGACTGTTGTCGCTAGGGAATCTCCTCCAAATCGGCGCCCTCTTTTTCTACCGGCATTAAATCTTCTTTTGAGATGCCAAGATACAGCGCAAGAGCACTGGCGATGAAGATTGACGAATAGGTTCCGATAATCACGCCGATAATCAGCGTTAACGCAAAACCGCTGATAATTGCGCCACCGAATATATACAGCGAAAACAACACAATCAATGTGGTCAACGACGTAATCACGGTACGCGACAACGTTTGATTCACCGAGGTGTCGATCACCTCTTCCGGCGTTCCTCGCCGCATGGTTCTGAAGTTCTCGCGAATACGGTCAAACACCACTATGGTGTCGTTTAACGAATACCCGATTACAGCGAGAATAGCCGCCAACACCGTCAGATCAAACTCTATCTGCAACAGTGCAAATATACCCACGGTGATCAGTACGTCATGAACCAGCGCCAGAACGGAGCCGAACGAGAATTTTTTCTCGAATCGAAACCAGATGTACACAATAATGAAGAACAACGCAGTCAGTACGGCAATACCACCCTTTTCGCGTAGTTCTTCACCCACTTGCGGACCGACAAATTCAACCCGTCGCATTTCCACCGGCGTGTCACTGGCCTGATTCAGTACTTCGATAACTTCCTGGCTCAGCAGTGCACCGTCTATATCTTCTTTGGGTGCCATGCGAATCAGAACATCACGACTGGTCCCGAACGCCTGGACTGACGCATCCGGTAACTCGGCGTCGGCCAGAGCGGAGCGCACGAGGTTCAGGTCAGCACTGTCCTGATACCCCACTTCAATGGTGTACCCCCCGGTAAAATCAACACCAAAATTCAGACCACGGATTATGATGATCAGCAGCGCCAGCACCATCAATGTTGCCGATACCATGGCAGCGATTCGCCGGTACCCCATGAATTTGATCGAGGGGTTTGAAATCAGGTTTCTCATAGGTACTGAACTACGTTGCTGTATTTAATGGGCATGTCGTTTAACGACGCTGCCGACTAGTGTTGTTGTAAATACGGTCGACTAAATGGCCAGTGACTGCACACGCTTGCCACCGTAGATAGCATTCACTAATGCCCGTGTTCCAAAAATAGCGGTAAACATGGACGTTAAAATACCGATGCACAGCGTGATGGCAAAACCCTTGATGGGTCCGGTGCCCATACTAAACAGCACGACGGCCGCGATCAGTGTTGTGACGTTGGCATCTGCGATTGTCACAAACGCCTTGTCATAACCTGCACTGATACTGGCCTGAATCGTCGAGCCCGATCTGAGCTCTTCGCGTATTCTCTCAAATATAAGCACGTTGGCATCGACCGCCATACCCGTTGTCAGCACAATACCCGCAATACCCGGCAGCGTCAGTGTCGCCTGCAGCAATGACAACACGGCGATGATCAGCACCAGGTTCACGACCAGAGCGACGCCTGCAATAATGCCAAACACACGGTAATAGAACGCCATAAACGCCAGTACAACCGCCAGTCCGGCAAGCGCAGAATTAAAACCTTGCCGAATGTTGTCACGGCCAAGGCTCGGACCCACCGTGCGCTCTTCAACAATTTCGATAGGCGCTTTTAACGCTCCCGAACGCAGCAGCAACGCAAGATCTGTCGCCTCGGTCATTGCCAGCCCGGTGGTTTGGAACCGGTGACTGAGCACATCGCGGATAGTGGCGGAGTTAATCACTTCTTCGACGCGTTTGGTTTCGCGGATACGCTCGCCATCGACTTCGCGGTATTCAACCAAATTTTCGATGTAGACAACGGCCATCAGGTTACCGACGTTATCTTCGGTGACCGTTTGCATTTGTCGTGCTCCCTGATTGTCGAGATTCACGAACACAGCGGGCGAACCTGACTGTTGATCTATACCGGCTGACGCATCTTTTATTTGGTCGCCGGTTACGATGATGTCGCGCTGCAGCAAAATCGCGCTGCCCGTATCACGCTCGTAATACAGTTTTGCCGCCGGCGGCACAACACCACCATTGCCCGCTGCTATCCAGTCACCCGGAGTTCCGAACACCAATCGGTATTCGAGCGTTGCGGTGGCACCCAAAATTTCACGTGCACGCCCCGGATCCTGTATGCCCGGCAACTGCACGACTATTCTTTCGAGACCCTGCTGCTGGATGATGGGTTCGGCTACGCCGAGTTCATTCACGCGGTTACGCAGCGTGATGATGTTTTGTTGAATAGACGAGGTGCGCTCGGCCTGCTCCGCCTCTTCGGTCAGATCGGCTTCAATAAATGCAAACTCACCCTCTTCACGGGTTCTCATGTCGAGGTCGCGATTGTCTCTGCCGTAAATTTCGAGCATTTGATCGCGCTGCGCCACTTCCCGAAAGCGGGCAACCAGGCTGCCGTCACGATGCTGAATAGCAGCACCACGCACGCGAGCTTCTCGCGCCAGGGTTTTCCATTCGCTGATAAAGCGTTCTTCAGCCGAGCTGATTGCGGAGGCCATATCCACCTCCATCAGAAAGTGAACACCGCCGCGGAGATCGAGGCCGAGATACATGGGTTTGGCGATATTACGCACCCACTCTGGTGCTGCCGACACGAGATTCATCGCGATGTTGAACCGACGCGACGTCTCGTTCAATGTGCGATCGATCGCGTCACGTGCCTTGATCTGGTCGTCGGAGTTTTGAAACAACGCGAGCAACTGACCGTTCTCCGTGCGGAACTCGGGGGTGGCAATACCCGCCTGCTCCAGCGTTGCGGCAACTTCCCGCTCAATGCCAGCAGGTAGCTCGCCGTCTCTGGCGGAGATTTGAACCGCTTGATCGTCACCAAATATATTGGGCAGTGCGAACAGAAAACCGGTTACCAGCACTGCGCCGAGCAGCAGGTATTTCCAAAGAGGGTTTTTATTCATTAGAGATTTTTCAGTGTGCCTTTTGGCAACAACGTGGCCACAGCCTGCTTTTGAATATTGATCTCGACGTTGTCGGCAACCTGCAGGGTCAGAAAAGCATCATTGATTTTGGTCAGTGTGCCGCCAATGCCACCGTTGGTGACCACTTCGTCGCCTTTTTTTAGCGCAGCGATCATTGCGGCATGTTCTTTTACCCGTTTTTGCTGAGGTCGAATCATCAGGAAGTACAGCACCACAAGCATCAACACCAAGGGTAAAAAGGTGAACAAACTGCCGCCCGGAGGCGCTGCTGCCTGTGCGTATGCGTTAGATATAAAAAAGTCCATGGGAACCTCGTTAGCAGTGATGTCGGTTAGACAACTGGATGGGATAAATAATTTGCGAATTATGCCATAAAGCCATGTTTTACGCAGAACGCAGATGCTGAAATTGCCGCGTAAAGCTGTCGAATTCGCCAGCGTCCAGCGCATCACGAATCTGCTGCATCAGTCGTTGATAATAGTGCAGGTTATGGATCGTGTTCAGCCGCGAACCCAGAATTTCCTTACATTTTGACAGGTGATACAGATAGGCACGCGAATAGTGCTGGCAGGTATAGCATTCGCACCCCTCCTCCAACGGTGCTGTGTCTGTTTTATACCGGGCGTTTCGCAGCCGCAAGTCACCGAATCGGGTGTAAATGAAGTCATTACGCGCGTTTCGGGTGGGCAGCACGCAGTCAAACATATCAATACCTCTGGCAACGCCAGCCACCAAGTCCTCGGGTTTGCCCACACCCATCAGGTACCGGGGTTTGTCTGTCGGCACCGCTGGCAACGTGAAATCAAGCACTGCCTCGCGCTCCTCTTTGCCCTCACCGACAGCCAGCCCGCCGATGGCATATCCGTCAAATCCGATAGCGGTTAATGCGTCTATGGACTGGTGTCGCAGCGGTTCGTACATACCGCCCTGCACGATGCCGAACAGCGCATTGGAGTTATTGAGCCGATCATGTTCAGCGCGACATCGTTTGGCCCATCGCATGGACAGCTGCATCGACACATCCGCTTCGCTGAGGGTCGCGGGCCAAGGCGTGCATTCGTCAAACGCCATAACAATATCCGACCCTAAATCGGCCTGTATCTGCATAGACACCTCAGGACTCAAAAACACAGGCGACCCATCGACGGGCGAGCGGAAACTCACGCCCTCTTCAGAAATTTTGCGCATCGCTGCCAAACTGAACACCTGGAACCCACCGGAGTCGGTCAGGATCGGTTTGTCCCATTGCATAAAGTCATGCAGGTCTCCGTGCTGTTTTATGATCTCAGTACCGGGCCGTAACCACAGATGAAATGTGTTTCCGAGCAATATTTGCGCACCGGATGCACTCACCTCTTCGGGTGTCAACGACTTTACCGTGCCATAGGTACCCACAGGCATGAAGGCCGGTGTTTCGATGACACCACGTTCAAACGTCAGTCTTCCGCGGCGAGCGTTGTTTTCTTGCCGTGACAATAAAAACTGCATACGTTAAATAGCCTCTATGGACGATTGCCAGAGCGCGCGATCTGGCCATAACAGCATCGCATCACCGTAACTGTAAAACCGATACCGCGCCTCAATTGCCTCCTTGTAGGCGGACAGTATCTGCTGGTGTCCGGAAAATGCGGCCACCAACAGCATGAGCGTGGATTCCGGTAAGTGGAAATTGGTAATCATGCCATCGACCACATGAAACCGCATGCCCGGACGCATGAAGAGTCGGGTCTCACCGTGCCAGGGTATTAACGCCTGATCCGCCGGCGCTCCATCTCCATCAAACTGCTCACGCGCGTGAAATGCTGCCGACTCCAGTGTTCTGACGGTTGTTGTGCCCACCGCAATGACACGACCACCTGCGGCTCTCGTGTCAAGAATAGCGTCGACGGTTGCCTGGCTCAGTTCGGCTTTTTCGGCATGCATGACGTGATCCTCTGCATGCTCAACCCGCACCGGCTGAAAGGTGCCTGCGCCAACGTGCAACGTGACAAATGCACGCCGTATCGACGCGTCACTCAACGCCTCGAACAGTGCGTCATCAAAGTGTAAACCCGCGGTGGGTGCTGCCACAGCACCTGCTTCACTGCCATAGACGGTTTGGTAACGGTCACTGTCGTCAGAGGTCGCCTCGCGTTTGATATACGGTGGCAGCGGCATATGCCCCTGCTGCGCCAGTACAGCTGCAGGTGGCTGATCGAATTCGAGCACCCAAAATTCTGCTTCGCGGCGAACCACCAAAGCCGACACCCCCTGCTCCAACAGCAACTTGCTGCCATTCGCCGGTGTTTTACTGGCTCGAATTCTGGCCAACACTTGGTTGTGGTGCTCATTGAGGAGTCTTTCAACCATAATTTCAACGCGGCCACCGGTCTCTTTACGGCCGAAGAGCCGGGCATTGATAACCTTGGTGTTATTCAGGATCAACAAATCGTTCGGGCGGAGCAAGGATGGCAGATCACGAAACTGATGGTGAACAGTCGACCCGGTGGCTCCGTCGAGCTCCAACAACCGACTCGATGAGCGGTCAGACAACGGATGCTGCGCAATCAGTTCATCAGGCAATGTAAAAGAGAAATCGCTCAGGCGCATAAAAGAATAGTGGTCAGGTTATACAGTCGGAAAACATTTGGAACAGTCATGAAATCGAAGCTGTCTGTTAGTTGCCTGGTTCTGCTCAATCTGACCAACGAGGCATGGTCCATGGACTGACGAGGTCCTGTATGGGACGGCCTAAATCAGAACGGCCTAAATTGGCACAGCATGGATTTGCACAGCTTTATTTAACGCAGCCAGACTTAACGGGGCCAAAGTTAACGCAGCCAAAGTTAACGCAGCCAGAGTTTGCGCGACCAGAGTTGGCGCGGCCCGTTATTACCTTGGCCAAGGTTAGCGCTGCCCGAATTGCGTCTGCCCAAATTGCCACTGCCGGGTTTGCGCTGCCCGGG
>CALDUO010000107.1 GCA_937923745.1 uncultured Granulosicoccaceae bacterium | reverse complement strand
CCTGTTACCTGTTACCTGTTACCTGTTACCTGTTACCTGTTACCTGTTACCTGTTACCTGTTACCTGTTACCTGTTACCTGTTACCTGTTACCTGTTACTGGACTTTTGCAGTTAAACCCCACCGCAAGCGTCGGAGTATTTTTGGTAGTCAGGGTTACTGGCGAATGACGGATCTGCGTCAATTTTCTCCTGAAACATGGCGCCGTGTTCTTCACAAAGCGCTTTGAGCTTCTCCGCTTTTTCAGCCGCAGAGGCTTCATTGTCTTCGCTGGCCGACATAATCTCCTTGAGCTGCTCGGCGTGTTTATCACGTTCTGCAATGGCTGCTTCTAACTCTGCCCGCTGCTTTTCAACAAAGGCTTCAAGCTCTTCAACTGTCATGTTGGAGGTGTCGACGGCGTCACCGGCGGCGGCTTCCATGACACTGTTACCAGCGTCGGTCTTATCGTTACCTGCCGTTTGCGCCTGTGCAACGCCACTTGCCAATAGCACTGCTGATATCGACAACGCCAAGAGCGGTAAACGCTTGGTTACCACCAGAGTTTTGCCAAGATTTTTGCCAAGGCTTTTGCCAAGGCTTTGGCAAACACTCTTATTCATGCTCTGGCAAACCTGTGGAACTTTACACTGCAAACATTGCAGCGGTGCGCATTTGGCCGCTGCAGCGACCAATCGAGTTCGGCCGAGAGACTGCACTGGCACACCCAACAACCGGGTGAAGGCTACCGATGCCTTTGCCCAAAAACTACTGATAGTATACACAGTATTTTTGTCCTTGCCAGTGTTTTTGCCGTTCATAAAAAAGCCTCGAAAAATGTCTTGGATAAACACCCTAATATTTCTGACAGTACTTCAGTAAAATTCACTGCAAACCACAGAGAAAACGTTAGGGCCATAGTAAACAGGTCAGGTTAATAGGGCCCGGTAAATAGGGTCTGGTTAATACTGCCCGGTAAATAGAGCCCGGTAACTAGGCCCCGGTAAACCAGGTCAGCCGCGATGCGCGTTGGCAAAGAAGGTATCTGCCATGGGCAACTGACCCGTTGCCAGTTGCATAATACCACGCAGAGCCGCCTCCACCGCCAATTCTCTGACAGAAATACGGTCGCCGGAAAAATGCATGCGCAACGCGCAACAAGCCGCACCATCGTCCAGTCGTTGTGTCGCGTTAGCGGTATCCAATCCTGCCGTCACCTGCCGGGCAAATGCCCATCCTAACCAGACCGTACCCACAGGCTTTTCTGCCGAACCGCCGTCAGGACCGGCAACACCACTGACAGCAACGGTGATGTCGGCCAGACTGTGCTGCAATGCACCTGCCGCCATCTGTGTCACGACCGGTTCGCTGACCGCGCCATAGTGATCGAGGTCTGCGGGCGTGACACCCAGCATGGCTTGTTTGGCTTCATTACTGTAGGTGATAAAGCCGCGATCGAACCACGCAGAACTGCCCGGGCTATCGGTCAAGGTGGCACCGATCAAACCCGCGGTGCAGGATTCTGCTGTCGCAACCTGCCATTGGCGGTCCAGTAAGGCGTGGCTCACCGACTGCATCAGTGCGTCGTGAGTCACCCGTGCAGTATCTGTCATCAGGAAAACGCTTCCGGGGTCAGTGTGTACAAGCGCGGACACTCGTATAATGGTGGAATGGCCAACGATAATAACACCAGACACACACCTATGATGCAGCAGTACCTGCGCATCAAGGCCGACCACCCGAGCACGCTGCTGCTCTACCGTATGGGTGATTTCTATGAGCTTTTCTATGACGATGCAAAACAGGCGGCTCAGGTGTTGGATATCACCCTGACCGCAAGAGGCAAGTCGTCCGGCTCACCCATACCGATGGCGGGCATTCCGTATCATGCGCTAGACAATTATCTGGCCCGGCTGGTCAAACAGGGACTGTCGGTCGCGATCTGCGAGCAGACCGGCGATGTCGCTACATCCAAAGGTCCGGTTAAACGAGAGGTTGTTCGGATTGTGACCCCGGGCACCTTAACCGACCAGGCGTTACTCGCCGAGCAGGATGAAGCGCTGCTCGCGGCTGTGGTCTCGGGTCAGCAACGCCTTGGACTGGCCACACTTGATATGAGTTCGGGCCGCTTCACTGTCATAGAACCCGACAACAAGACCGCATTGCTTGCCGAGCTCGAACGCACCTCGCCGGCGGAAATTTTGATCGACGAGGACAGCGCGCTGCATCCGTTGCTGTCCGGCTATCACTTAACCACCCGTCCGCCGTGGCATTTCGATACCGACAGCGCGACCCGAAATCTGGCCTCCCATTTCGGGACACGGGACCTTTCGGGTTTTGGGGCAGCCCCCCTGGACCCCAGTATTGCAGCAGCGGGCAGCATTCTTAATTATGTCCAGGAAACCCGCCGCGGCAACCTGCGCCATATCACCCGGCTATCGGTCATCGATGCATCCGGCGCTATTGTAATTGACGCCAACTCTCGCCGAAATCTCGAACTTGTCCATAGCCTCAGTGGCAACCGGCACCATAGTTTGCTCGCTGTGATTAACAAAACCAGAACCAGTATGGGTTCTCGCGCGCTACGGCGTTGGCTCAACCAACCACTGCGCGACCACAAAGTACTAAATACCCGTCTGGATCTCGTTGATGCCATTGCAGAACAGCAGCTGACCGACGACATCCGCGCCCGCCTGTCATCGGTTGGCGATCTCGAGCGCATACTGACACGTGTACAACTCGACAGCGTTAGTCCAACCGAGTTGGGTACGCTGCGCGAAGGCCTCGGTGTGTTGCCTGATTTGCACCAGTTGATCAACGCACTGCCCCTGTCATCTGAACACTCCACAATAGGGTCAATAGCGCCCTGCCCGGAGGTCTGGTCGACACTGACGGATGCGCTGGCCGATCAACTACCAGCGACAACCCGTGAGGGTGGCTTTATCCGCGCTGGGTTTGACAGCGAACTCGACGAACTGCAATCACTGTCCACCAACGCCGACGAATTCTTAAAAAATCTCGAGAATCGCGAACGCCAAGCCACCGGCATTACCACACTCAAAGTGGGCTACAACCGGGTACACGGATTTTATATTGAAACCAGTCGCGCCAGCAGTGATACGGTGCCGGCGCACTACATCAGACGTCAAACACTTAAATCCACCGAGCGCTACATTACCCCCGAGCTGAAAGAACATGAAGATCGCGTGCTCGGGGCACGTGAGAAAGCATTAGCACGTGAAAAAGGGCTGTATCAGCAATTACTCAATACGCTACAACCCGACATTGGCAGGTTACGCAGTGTGGTCGACGGCCTCGCAGAATTGGATATCCTCAGCACCTTTACCGAACGCGCTGAAGCCCTGAACTGGGTGCGACCGGAATTCAGCATTGAACCTGGCATCGACATACACGACGGCAGACATCCGGTTGTCGAACACCTGTCCAATGATCCATTTGTCCCCAACGATCTCGTGCTGACACAAGATCGCCACATGCTGCTGATCACAGGACCGAACATGGGCGGCAAATCCACCTTTATGAGACAAAACGCGCTGATCGTCGTACTTGCGCACATCGGTTGCAGGGTACCCGCCAGCCGCGCAATCATTGGGCCCATTGACCGCATTTTTACCCGGATCGGCGCGTCCGACGATTTGTCGAGCGGCCAATCAACTTTTATGGTCGAGATGACTGAAGCTGCGAATATTTTGCACAATGCAACGCCGCAAAGCCTGGTGCTGATGGATGAAATCGGACGTGGCACCAGTACCTTCGACGGGCTGTCACTGGCGTGGGCCTGTGCCGATCATCTGAGCCGTGTGAATCAGGCCATGTGCCTGTTTGCCACGCACTATTTTGAGTTGACAGATCTCGAGGACAGCGGCCACGGTGTCTTTAATGTACATCTTGATGCCATTGAGCATCAGGGCAGCATTGTGTTTATGCATAAGGCCAAAGCAGGCCCTGCGAGCAAAAGTTACGGGCTGCAGGTTGCCGAACTGGCAGGGCTCCCCGCGCCTGCGATCCAATTCGCTCGCGCGCGCCTCGTTGAACTCGAGCAGCACGCATCGCAAAGTGCCCAACACCACCATTCACCCAATCACGCCGCTGACACCACCCACTGCACAGAGCCCCGGCCAACGGAGTCGATACCACCCTCCGTCACGGCCTCAGCGATGCCACCTGCAGTTACAACCGATACCAAGTCTGCAAAACCCGATAACAGGCCACAACTGGACCTATTTGCCGAGAACGACAACACAATGAAAAATTACCTGCTCAAGCTTGACCCGGATACAATGACGCCCAGAGAGGCGCAGCAACATCTGTATGAACTCTGGGATCTGGCGCAATAAGGTTGTCGGAC
>CALDUO010000106.1 GCA_937923745.1 uncultured Granulosicoccaceae bacterium | reverse complement strand
ACTCTCAGCCTTGTCAGCGTACCGCGCATACCGGATAACATTGATGTGCTGATCATAGCGGCACCACAAACACCGTATTTTCCGGGTGAAATTGCATCGATCATGGAGTATGTGGATCGTGGCGGTAACCTGTTGTGGCTGATTGATGACAATACCACTGCGGGGCTTGATCTATTGGCATTGAACACCGGCATTGACCCATTGTCGGGCACCGTAATTGATGTCTCGTCTCAAGCATTTGGTGCAGACTCTCCAACAGTGGTGGTGCTCGACAGTCTGCCAGCCAACCCCATCAACAGCGCACTCAACGCACCGTTGGTACTGTCACAAACCAATGCACTGAACATCACGCCACTAGCCGGACAAACGGTGTTGCCATTACTCTTGACCGGTGCTGACAGTTGGACCGAATCAGGGCCGATCAATGGTGAGATAACTTTCGACGACAATGGTGTCGAGCAACGCGGGCCACTCACACTGGGTGTCACACTCGAACGACCGTTGGCCCAGCGCACGCAACGTATGGCCATACTCGGTGATGCCGACCTGTTCGCCAGCACATGGATCGGCAACGGTGCCAATCGCGATTTTGGCAACCGCCTGCTCAACTGGTTGACCGCCGACGATGCGTTACTCGACTTCGCCATCGATCAGCCAGCAGACCAACTGCAGGCACTCAGCAAACGCCAGATACTGGTATTGGGTGTAGGTACGCTGACTGTATTACCACTGCTGTTTTTGCTCATTGCCGGTTGGCTCTGGCGACGCGGCAGACAACTGCGATGATCGGCAGATACAGCACATGATCAAACAGAGACTGACACGCATTATTATTGTGTTGCTTGCCGTACAAGTAGCGCTGGCAGCTTATTTCTATACTGACCATACCGCCAATCAAGCACAGGCACAGCGAGCGTGGCGCATTGACCCTGACACAATTGAGACCATTGAGGTTACTACCTCCACCTTTGAGTACCGTTTTATCAAGCAGTCAGACCGCTGGTTTACTGTTCAGAATAACGAGCAGTCCACGACGCCTGCAAATACCGATCGTGTCAGTGCTATTCTGTCGCTGCTGTCAGCACCGGAGAACGGCGGATACAACAGCGACGACGTGAATCTTGATGCCACCGGCTTAAGCAGCCCGACAGCCACAGTGACGCTCGGTGATTATCGGGTCACGTTCGGATCTGCTACTGACGACCAGCAACGACGTTATATACGTATACAGGATCGTGTGTACCTGATTAACGAGCTGGTATTCCCACTGATCAATACAGGACCTGCCGCGTTTAACCTGCCGCAGTAAAACGCGACACGACCAAGCGTTGAGTCGAAGTACAGTTGTAAGTACAGTTATAAGTACAGTTGTCAGTGCAGCGTAGTTCAGGTGCCGCCATTAACGTTGGCGCAGTTCGGTTATGCTGACATCGTCAAAGATGAATGCCCGGAACCAGCTAACGCCAAATAAACTAAGGCCAGAATAGGCCAGAGCCAGAGCCAATACCAGAACAGAGCGGTGCCAGACTAAGCCAATGCCAGAGTTACCCGAAGTAGAGACAACCCGTCGCGGTATCGAGCCGTGGCTGCTGAATGCATCCATCACGTCGGTGACTGTGCGCCAACGCCAGTTACGCTGGCCGATCCCGCAAAACCTAAAAAAAATAATTAACCAACCAGTGACCAGTGTCGGCCGGCGCGGTAAATATCTGCTGATAGACACCGGCAATCTTGTCATACTGATACACCTTGGTATGTCTGGCAGCCTACGACTGTGCCAACCGGAACTACCACTGAAAAAACACGATCACGTCATTTTGGGTTTAAGTAACCGGTACGAGCTTCGGTATCACGACCCTCGCCGCTTTGGGTGTGTGTTAACAACCAACGAACCGGTGAACCAACACCCGTTACTCGCTTCCTTGGGGCCTGAGCCACTCGAGGGTCAGTTTGACGGGGCCCTGTTACACCGGTTATCCCGCAAACGAAAACAGGCAGTTAAAAATTTTATTATGGACAGCAAGATTGTTGTCGGTGTGGGGAATATCTATGCCAGTGAATCGCTGTTTGCCGCAGGCATCAGACCAGGCGTTGCCGCAGGTTCGATTTCACGGGCGCGTTATGACCAACTGGCAGAAGAGATCAAACGCATATTGCAGCGATCCATTGAGATGGGTGGCACAACGCTGCGAGACTTTGTTAACACCGAGGGTGAACCGGGCTATTTCGCCCAAAGCCTCAGCGTCTATGGTCGGGCCAAAGAACCCTGCCCAACCTGCAGCACACCCATCAAGTCAGTCGTATTGGGACAACGATCCAGCTTTTATTGTCCGGGTTGTCAGCGATAACATTAGTGTTCTGTGCAGTTGGCAAGCGATCCGCATAACTTGTTAACTATAGAGATATATATTAAGCGTGGAGTGTTTGCCGCTCAGGCCTGGATTTGCTCTAAATAATGTTTCGTTCTCAGCAAATACACACAAACGACCAACGTACAGTCTACCTAATCAATTGATGACCACCTTTAAAGCTCTTATGTCAGAGTTTGACTAAATTGACACGACGGAGCCGTAGGCCGGGCAAAGAGTCTAGTGCCTCGTTGACCTCAGCATCTCTATCTCTAGCTGTGTTTTCCTGTTCGTTAAAATACAAATCATCATTTTCGATTGAGGCAACATTGTGACCCCATCTGTCAGTTGAAGAGTTATACAGCACTTGAAATACGAAATCCGCCTTCCAAGCCTCCTTCCGCATTGAAGGCATCGAACTATATTCCCAGAATGCAGAGTACGTGATCGATTGTTTTGCGTCAGCAGCATCAAATGTATCGAGCACAAGACCTCCACCAGAAAATCCCTCAAGATACTTTTTCTCATCCTTCGCCAACGTCGAAAAATCGCCATCACGGGAGGCCGCCGGGTCATCTTCGACGGGCACCCCCTCGACAATAGAGATACCAAATTTTGCTATCACATCCAATGCCGGAGTCTGGCCGTAGTTCCTTATATAAGGCCTTAACATTATTTTCTTCTTCGCGTGAGTTGAGTCACTCTTAAAGCTCATATCAACGTCTATGAAGAGATGTGCCTTTGCCTCATATTTTGTGAAATTCAACGCTTCGCGCGATGCGGCCAGAGACTGAAGAGATATCCAGGCCGCCGCGCCAATTGCCAAGATAGTTACAAAGGACAGAATGAACTGTGCCTGTGTGGAGCGAAAAAGGCCCTCATATATCCTCCCTATACTAGATTGTTGATTCCAGCCAAGCAGCGCCAGTTCCTCACGAAGACTGATTGTGTTGCTAACATCATCAGTACCGGAGGAGTTCCCTTGCGCACGCGTTTGCAGGTGAGACTGTAGGTTATTTAGGCTATGCGGGATAACAGGAAAAGCGCTTGTTTCGTCATAGGTAAGCTTACCGGCCATGTAGCTTAGACTTACGATCGGTATTACCAGTAGAATAAAAACCACCCAAACAGCATTTTCTATAAAAAACTCTGTGCTTTTCCTTTTTGATACTGTGATTTTTTCATCGCTTAAGTCCATGTCCTGTTTTTCCTTGTTTACGTATTCATTATCACAAAAAAATATACTTTCATACTTGGATTTACACCATACGAATGCACGGTTTCTCAGTGATTGAGCACGATGAATTTACGTTGATTTCTGCTTCATTAACCCTTCATATTTCAACGTTAACTGTTGGTTGGTCTCGGTGTGATCGGGGTCAACGTGAATACACTCAACCGGACAAACGACCACACACTGCGACTCATCAAAGTGACCCACGCATTCGGTACACAGGTGCGGGTGTATTTCGTAGATCTCTTCACCTTGATAAATAGCGTCGTTCGGACACTCGGGTTCGCACACGTCACAGTTGATGCATTCGTCAGTGATGATTAATGCCATGCTCGCTTATCCGTTTCTCTTTTCGGCAAACGCATCCAGCACCAGCGGGTGCACAAATTCGCTGATATCGCCATTGTGGCTTTCAATTTCGCGCACAATACTTGACGACAAAAACGTGTAATCCTGTGATGCAGCGATAAACACCGTCTCGATACCGGGAGCCAACTTACGGTTCATACCGGCGATTTGTACTTCATAGTCGAAATCAGAAACCGCCCGTAATCCACGCACAATGACCGTAGCTTCTTTTTTTTGCGCGAAATCGACCAGTAGTCCGGTAAAAGGTGCAATGGTCACGGCGTCATGATCGGCCATGATGCGGTTGGCGATATCCATACGCTCCTCCAGACTAAAGTAGGGCTTTTTGCCGGGAGATTCTGCGACCGCAATGATCAAGCGGTCAAACATTTCTCCGGCTCTTAGCGCGACATCGATATGCCCCAGTGTCATGGGATCGAAGGTACCAGGATAGATTGCGGTGACTTCCATAAGATCAATTCTTTTGTAATTGCCCGGTAGTAAACCGGACCAGTTCAAAACAGACGTTACCAGCTTTTGATGAACGCACAACCTCGGTGTTTTGGGGCAGCGTATACGTCTCGCTGGCAGCACGCTCTATGTATACCAGTGCATTTTCAGCTAATTTATCGCAGTTCGCCAGTAAATCCAGCATGGGCTGATGCAGTCCCAGCTGAAACGGCGGATCAAGAAACACACAGTGGTACTGTATCGGCTCCGCAGGCGGGCTCTGATTAACAGCCGCTGCAGACTGACTGTCACACTCTGTCAAAAACCGCCTGGCATCGCCTTTAACCAATGTCACCTGGCTCGCCTCCAACGTTTGCAGGTGGGTGGCCAGTGTGCGTTGGGCTGCTGTGTCTTTCTCTATTAACGTGACCGATGCTGCCCCGCGTGATGCCGCCTCCAGTCCGAGCGCACCGCTGCCGGCAAACAGGTCGAGGCAATGTGCACCTGCGAGCTCAAATTGTAGCCAGCTGAAGAGTGTTTCACGAATACGGTCGCCTGTGGGTCGTAATCCTGCGACATCGGCAACCGCGAGGCGACGCCCCTTCCACTGACCTGCAATAATTCTGACGGTACCGGTGGCACCGGACTGCGGAGCGCCGTGCTGTTGCCGACGTTTCTTCACTCTGATGACATCCGAATGATACGATAGCGGGATTTTACGCCGGACCTAGCAATAATGGGTATTTTCAGTTTTCTGAAACGAAAAAAAAGCGCACCTGAAGCCGATGCTTCCCAACATACCAACCAACTGCCGGCCTCAGCGTCTGACGACAACTCCGACGAGAGTTCTGCATCGGCCACCCCGCAGCCTGCCAGCGACGACCGGCAATTGGCTGCTGAACAAACTGCCTCGCTGGAAAAGCGTCTGACCAAAACCCGGTCACGCTTTCGCGATACGTTTCTCGACTTTTTTCTGGGCAACAAGCCCATTGACGATGATCTGCTCGAAGAACTGGAAGGCCAGCTGATTACCGCTGATGTTGGCGTTGATGCCACACAACGCATTATGGACGCGCTGAACAACAGGGTCAGCCGCTCCGAGGTGAATGACTCGGACGCACTGCGCGAAGCGCTGACACAAGAACTGCTGGATATCATTCTGCCCAGTGAAGCTCCACTTGAAATTCCGGATAGCGACAGCCCGTTTGTGATTTTGGTGGTGGGTGTAAACGGCTCGGGTAAAACCACGACTATTGGCAAACTCGCAAAACAGCTGACCGAGGGCGGTAAGTCAGTGATGCTGGCGGCTGGCGACACCTTCAGGGCTGCAGCGGTCGAACAGCTGCAAACCTGGGGCGAGCGGAATCAGGTACCGGTTGTGTCACAAGGGAGTGGCGCCGATTCAGCCTCGGTCATTTTTGATGCATTGCAATCTGCCAAAGCGCGCAACATTGACGTACTCATCGCCGACACTGCCGGACGTCTGCACACACAAAGCGGTTTGATGGATGAACTCAAGAAAGTCAAACGTGTGCTCGGTAAAATCGACACGGCAGCCCCGCACGAGACGTTGCTGGTCCTCGACGGCGGTACCGGACAAAATGCACTGAATCAGGCAGAGCAATTTAACGAAGCCATGGGGTTGTCGGGCGTGGTCATCACCAAGCTCGACGGCACTGCCAAAGGCGGTGTGCTGTTCGCGCTTGCCCAGAAACTACCCGTACCGATCCGGTTTATCGGCGTCGGTGAGACCGTCGATGATCTGCAGGTGTTTCAGGCACAACCCTTTGTCGATGCTCTGCTCAAAGTCGATGCGTCGTAGCACACCTGCCACGGCCTAATCATGCCCCAAATCATAAAAAGGCCGGAGCCGGGTATTCTGTCAGGGAACGACAGCCGGCAGCGTGACACCATTTCCAGACCAAAACAGCGTTACAACCTCCCGCTAACACACGAAGTCGGGCTAAAACCCCAAGGGCAAAAACACCCGCCAGAGACCGTATGTCATCAATAAAACCTATTGTTGCATCGACAAAACGACAAGAAATATCACACTTCTGACCATCAAAAATGGTGTGAAATTGCGGAAAAACCCCTGCAAAATAGTCATATGTTATTGATTTATATACATTTTATATACAAAAATCAGTTTCAATAGGGTTTCGTACAACTACTGAACCTTTCGGGAACTCTGCCGATTGTTAGCACTCTATGTCAGTGAGTGCTAAAATAGCACCTGTATCGAACATTTTAGGAGATTGATGATGAGTACTGCCTTGGTTGCATCAAACAACACGGTTGTCTTGCCGTCAGTTGCTGACGATCTGACCGGTTATCTGGCAAAGATCTCGAACATCAGTGTACTGACCACAGAAGAAGAACAGCGTCTCGCCAGACAGCTTCGGGAGAACGACGACCTGAACGCTGCCCGAGACCTGATCATGTCACAGCTGCGTTTCGTTGTGCATATCGCCCGCACCTACAAAGGGTACGGTCTGCCCATGGCCGACCTGATTCAGGAAGGCAACATTGGCCTGATGAAAGCGGTCAAACGATTCGACCCCGACCACGGCGTCAGGCTCATTTCGTTTGCAGTCCACTGGATACGCGCTGAGATTCACGAATACGTCATTCGTAACTGGCGCATCGTAAAAGTGGCCACAACCAAAGCCCAGCGCAAACTGTTCTTTAAATTGCGCAGCGCCAAGAAAAAGCTGAACTGGCTGAGCCAGGAAGAAGTGAACGCAGTCGCTGAAGACCTTGGTGTTGACGCGAAAGTGGTGATGGAAATGGAATCTCGCATGAACGGCAGCGACACAGCCTTTGATGCGCCGGTTGGCGTCAGCGAAGACCGGTCGCTGGCTCCTGCTGAAATTCTCGAACAGGAAAACGCTGATCCGCTCAGCATTCTCGAGAAGTCAGACGGTTACAACCAGTCTGTGCAGGGGCTCAACGAAGGTCTTGAGATGCTGGATGATCGTAGCCGTACCATTCTGCAAAGACGATGGTTGGCAGACGGCAAAGCCACCTTGCATGAGCTTGCTGCTGAGTACAACGTGTCGGCAGAGCGCATTCGGCAGATCGAGAAAGCCGCGATGAAAAAGCTGAAAGGTCAGCTGCTGGCTGCCTAACTAACTGGGCCAGTCTATTCGTTAGTCGCAACAACCGGGTGTGCAGCGCAATGCGCGCCCGGAATCCCAACGACTCCTGCTCTCGCGCTGTTCCCTAAAAATTCCGACCCAAAAATTCCTGCCCAAACATTCCTGCCAAGAAATCTCACCTGAAAGGCTGGATTCACGAAATTCAATCCGGCGCAATTCGGCCTGCGGTCAGCTATAGACCAGCGTTGAGGTCAGGCGTTTAACGCCAGCCGGTGCGCCTC
The DNA here is from genome assembly GCA_937923745.1 of uncultured Granulosicoccaceae bacterium. Taxonomy (GTDB): domain Bacteria; phylum Pseudomonadota; class Gammaproteobacteria; order Granulosicoccales; family Granulosicoccaceae; genus CALDUO01. Next base: position 5,203 of record CALDUO010000106.1, on the reverse strand, counting down.
AACCAGTTCTGCCATGCTGTTAAATCGAAATTGCCAGTCAGGCATTTGCCCCGGATCCATCGTGGCACCAAACCCTTCTGCATCATGTCGGCGATAAATCCAACAAGATGCCAAGCCGTGGCGATTGCCGGGCACATGATCATGGAACAGGCTTTCGGCAGTGTGCAGAATATCGCCGCTGTTAATCCCCAGCCCACTCAACTTTGACAACATATATTCAAAGTTGGCATCCGACGGTTTATAGGCACCGACGTCCTCGGCTGTATAAATAGCATCAAACTCCACCGCCAGCTTTTTGTGGCTAGCCGCAAAACTCGTGTTGTCCACATTCGACAAAATCACCAATCGATAATGATTTTTAAGATAGGCCAACGCCTCTGCCGAATCAGGAAATGCGGGCCAGTCAGCCACGGACTGACCATACGTTTGGCAATCGCTCCAGCTTACGGCTACGCCCCACTCCTCTGCCAACCGCCGATACACAATAGCGAGAAGATCAGAGTATTTCATTGCCGGTGTTTGTCGTTGCTGTGAAGACTCATGCCGGGCGTGCGCTTCAAGTATGGCATTTCTGTCAAGCGGCTGAGACACTGCTTCGGTCAAAGGCTTTAACGCATTGACCATACCGGTTTCCCAGTCGATCAACGTACCATAACAGTCAAACGTGAGTACCTTAAAGTCGGTTAATTTCATAGAGCACCTTCTCTGCTGCAGCGTCATTCAGTCTCGCGCGGGAAAACGAAGCACCGCGCTGTCATGACAATAAGGCGCGTAGTGTACACTGCCGCCTTTATATCTGACTATCACACCCGCCCGTTGCTGCATGTTCGAACTCTGGATTCCAGTCACTATCGCTGCTGCGTTTTTTCAGAACCTGCGCTCGGCTGTTCAAAAACACCTGAAAGCCCGCTTGAGCGATCAGGGTGCGGCTTACGCCCGATTTTTATTTGCATGGCCATGGGCTGTCATCTATCTGTGGGTGTTATTACGCGTTAGCGGCGCTGACTTGCCGACACTCAGCTCAACGTTCTTCTTGTATTGCCTCGCAGGTGGTATCGCACAAATTATGGCAACCGTGTTACTACTCCGAACGTTCGCGTATCGCAGTTTCGCTGTTGGTACCATTTTATCCAAGCTTGAGGTCGTGGTAGTTGCCATCATTGGTACCTATCTGTTGGGTGATTGGTTAACCGACAGTGCCAAGGTGGCGATAGCCATGAGTGCGCTGGGGCTTTTGGCATTGTCTGCGGGACAACAGCAGCTTACCGTCGGTCACTTTGTCAGAGGCCTCGCCCACAGGTCCAATCTTTTGGGATTAGGGTCTGCGCTCTCTCTTGGGACCGCTATCGTTTTGTTTCGGGGAGCATCTGTGTCCATCGAAAATACCAGCGTGCTGATTGCGGCTGGCGTCACGCTGGTGGTGACACTGACGATTCAAACCATCGCAATGGGCGCCTACCTGCTGATGGCAGAGAAAGGCCAACTCAGTCGGGTGGTCAGATCATGGCGCTGGTCGGGTCTTGCCGGATTATCAGGCATGCTGGCCACAGCCTGCTGGTTCACTGCATTCACACTGCAAAATGCCAGCTACGTTCGTGCACTCGGGCAAATTGAATTGCTGTTTACGTTTTTTGTTACTGCACGCATATTCCGTGAAGATATACACGTGTTAGAGGTAGTGGGTTGCTTTTTGATTGTGGCAGGGATTGCGTTACTGTTATTGCTTTGAGGTACGTTGCCGGTTACAACCCCTTACCGGCCCACGTATCTATTTTGCGACACAATAGCCCGACCACTATCCGTAACACCAGCGTAAATACACACAACGTTATGAGTGCTGCAAACATAAGGTCTGTTTTTACCCGCCCGTTAGCCAGCAACATCAAGTAACCCAGCCCTTTGGACGCACCAACCCATTCACCAATGATAGCCCCGATAGGGGCATAGACCGATGCGAGTCGTATGCCTGATGTTAATGACGGCAATGCAGCCGGTACCCTAACGCGCAAGAGTGTTTGTAAGCGGTAACTGCGCATGGTTTGCGCAAGATCCAAAAATCCTGAGGGTGTACCCCGCAGACCATCCAGAAACGTCGACGTGACCGGAAAATAAATGATTAAAATGGTCATGACGATTTTGGACGACAAACCGTAACCCAACCACAACGTTAACAGGGGCGCGAGCGCAAAGACCGGTATGGTCTGACTTAACACCAAGACAGGCATCAAAAATCGACGCAGTGTTGATGACATCATCAGCAACAATGCAGTCGCGGCACCAAACCCGGTACCAATGATCAGCCCGGCAATGACTTCAATGGCGGTCACCCAGGTATTCTCACCAATTAAACCCACGTTGCTAACCCACGCAGATGCAACAGCCGCCGGACCCGGCAAAATATACCGGGGCACACCGGTGACCCACACAATAATTTGCCACAACAACAGCAACACAAGCGTGGTCAGTACCACATCACGAACCCTGAACGACTCGCGTTGCACTGATTGCGGTGACGGTGTGTTTAACATGTCAGTCAGGAATTCAAACGCAACAGAAGGTCGCGCTGTGCGTCTATGACGGCAGCCGATGTCATGTCACGCAGGGGGGGCTCGGCGGGGATGTCACAGGCTGCCATGCCAGTGGTTGACAGTGCGTAGATATGATGGCCCAGCCTGAGTGCTTCAGCGGCATCGTGTGTCACCAGTAACACGGTTTTGTCCTGTAGCATGGTTGCGGCCAGTTGCTGCATGTCTGCGCGTGTGCGGGTATCCAGCGCAGAGAAAGGCTCGTCCAGCAGAACAATGGGCGTATCTTCCATGAGTGTCCGTGCCAGCGCTGTGCGTTGGCGCATACCACCGGATAACTCACCGGGTTTTTTATGTCGGTGTTCTGCCAACCCGGTTTGTAACAACAGCTCATCGAGCCGTTGTTGATTGACCGTCTGACGACGAAGCATTGCACCGGTGGCAATATTGCGCTCGACGCTCAGCCACGGAAACAGCAGATCGGACTGCGCCATATACGCGATTCGATCAACAATCGGTAACGCATCGTCGGCTGCAACGGTGCCGTTAAAAATACCATCGGTCTGTAAACCTGCAATCAGACGCAGCAGTGTCGATTTGCCAATGCCCGAGGTACCCAGCAGACACGTCCAGCAACTCGGCTCGAGTCTGAATTCAAGATCTTGAAACAAAGGCACAAGCGCCTGTTGGTCCGAGGTGTTATCGGTATCCCAATAAAAATTGCCCGTGACAGTGACAGCCGGAGCCTGTTTCGGTACACCGGTGCCACCAAACGGATGACGCTCCATCATAGCGCCCGACTCAACTACTGGCTGACGTCTATTGCCAGTGACTCCACCGGGGACGCTTCCTTGATTAAACCTGCGTCTACCAGAAAATTTTCGAAGCGCACATAACGACCGTTGTCGAACGCTGCCGGGCGCAGCGCGAATCGCGCCAGGGTATCACGCCATGCACGCTTGTTGAGTTCATCCTGCAGCTCTTTCGCAGTGGACGCAAAAATCTGATAACTCTCGTCGGGACGGTTAACAATAAACTGTGTTGCCTTGGCGGTAGCTTCGAGGAAGCGGGCAATCACGTCAATGTTCATGGTGTCCGGATTAGCGATATAAATCAGCTCGTCATACGCTGGCAGGCCTTCCTCTTCCAGATAAAAACATTTGCCGTCAACACCTTCGATATCCATTTGGTTGAGTTCAAAGTTTCGAAACGCACCAATCACCGCATCGACCTGCTTTGACATCAATGAAGGCGACAGGGACCAGTTGACGTTAACCAGCTCGATGTCATCGAGGGACAGACCATTGAGTTCGAGAATAGAGGTCAGTAGTGCTTCTTCAACACCGGCAACAGAAAAACCAACTTTACGGCCTTTCAGATCAGCAATCGACTTAACCGGCCCGTCTTCCAGTACCAACAGACAATTCAGCGGAGTTGCCACCAGCGTACCGACTCGGATCAGTGGCAGGCCTTCAGCCACCTGCAGATGCAACTGTGGCTGATACGAGACCGCAAGATCCGCTTTACCGGCTGCAACCAATTTGGGTGGGTCGGCAGGATCAGCCGGTGGTATCACCTCGACCTCAAGACCGGCCTCTTCAAAATAACCGTTCTCCTCGGCGATGATAATAGGACCGTGATCAGGATTGATAAACCAATCCAGAATCAGTGTGATTTTATCAGCCGCCGCGGCTGACCCGGCGCCGATCAGTAATGCACCGGTAAACACGGTGATAACACAGGACTTTAAGTGTTGTTTCATTGCAAATTAACCTTTATGAATTAAACGGTAGATGAGGTTGTTCGGTAAGGCTGAGTCACCGCCAGCCATTCGCGCACCCGTGCCTCCGGGTTGTCATTCAGTGTAATGTCGGTCACCAGTGACACGATGTCTGCACCGGCTTCAAAGACACCGGCCGCACGCTCTGTGGTTAAACCGCCAATCGCCACAAGTGGTATCGTGCCGACCTGTTGTTTCCATTGGGCGACTCGCTCCACGCCTTGTGGTTGCCAGGGCATTTTTTTCAAAATGGTCGGATATACCGGCCCTAATGCGATGTACGCAGGCTCCGTACTCAGCGCCTTCTCGAGCTCTGCTTTGCCATGTGTGCTGACACCCAACTGCATGCCTGCAGCTTTTATAGCGTTCACATCTGCGGTAAAAAGATCTTCTTGCCCCAGATGCACAAAATCACAACCAGCCTCTATCGCCAGAGCCCAATGATCATTCACCACAAGCTGACAGTGATGACGTTCGCAAATAGTTTTGGCGAGGCGAATGTCTTGCAGAAGCGTGTCACGTTCTGCATCGGTGTCAGGCGTTGTCTTGATTCGCAACTGCACCAACCGAATACCCAGCGGCACCAGTCGTTTGAGCCACTCGGTGCTATCGACAATCGGATAAAACGGATCAAGATTCATCATGACAGAAATGCTTTACCAATAACCGGTGTGGAGGGTGTCGCCATATCGCTCATTTCAATCGGTATCGCCTGATAGCCCTTGCGACCGGCGGCAATTGCAGCGCTAAAGGCCTGCGCCATCATGACCGGATCGCCGGCTCTTGCCACAGCAGTATTTAACAAAATGGCATCGCACCCCAGTTCCATAGCGCGCGCTGCATGTGATGGCAAACCGATACCGGCATCGATAACAATAGGAATATCCGGAAAATGCGC
>CALDUO010000105.1 GCA_937923745.1 uncultured Granulosicoccaceae bacterium | reverse complement strand
ACGGTCGATACAGGCGCTAAATGAGTGCGCTGCACGGTTATGCGGCAGACGTGTTTTCTACTACACTCCGCCCTCCATCACTCGACCAATCTTCGCTCAATCAACACTGGCTGAACTACATTGACTAACTCCTCTGACGCTTTTCGTTCCGATTACATTCGTGACCAGACCCTGGCCGAACTCATGATTCCAACGGTAGGACAGCTCTACCGCGAACACGGCATCATCATCACCGTATTTGGTCGTAAGCTGATGAACGCCTCGACTGTCGACATCATCAAAGCACATCGACTGTCCAACACCCTGGTGGGTGCCGATGTCTCTATTCAGGCAACCACCGATATTCTGAACGAAGTCACAGCCCAGCAAGCCGGTTCCTCGCGGATCGACATCGGACGGCTGGCACATCAGTTTGCCGACAGCAAAGAGACATTGCCCGATTTCGTGACACAGTCACTGTCGAGCGTCACTGGCGGCAAAGCGACACTGCTCGATAACCCACAAGACGTTGTCTTGTACGGCTTTGGCCGCATTGGTCGCATCATGGCCCGGCTGCTCATTGAACGCACCACCTCCAGTAACCCGCTGCGGCTTCGGGCGATTGTGGTCAGAGGCGGTCGAGACGGTGATCTGGAGAAACGCGCAAGCCTGCTCCGACGCGACTCCATACACGGACCATTTAATGGCAACATCACCGTCGATCACGAGAACAAGGCGATCATAGCGAACGGTAACTATATTCACGTAATTTACGCGAACCAGCCGGAAGACATTGACTACACAGCCTACGATATCGACAACGCACTGATCGTTGATAACACTGGCGTGTTTAAAACCGAAGAGCAGCTACAACGGCATTTGGTACCCAAAGGTGCTGCCAAGGTGTTGCTGACAGCACCCGCTGGCGGCGCGGTGAAGAATATTGTGTATGGTGTTAACCATCGGGATATCGATGCCAACGACACAGTGGTTTGCGCCGCCTCCTGTACCACCAATGCCATTACACCCGTGCTCAAGGTTATTAACGACCAGTTCGGCATTCAGAACGGCCATATTGAAACCGTTCATTCATACACCAACGATCAAAACCTGATCGACAACTATCACTCCGCCGAGCGTCGCGGCAGAAGTGCGCCACTGAACATGGTGTTAACCACCACTGGTGCTGCCAAAGCGGTGTCGAAGGCATTGCCTGAACTCGAAGGCAAACTGACCGGTAACGCCATACGCGTGCCCACACCCAACGTCTCAATGGCGGTCATGAATCTCAACCTTGATCAGTCCACCGACAAGGAGATGCTAAACCAGCATGTAAAATCGATGGCGTATGATTCCGGGCTGAGTATGCAAATTGCCTATACGGCATCAACGGAAGTTGTATCGTCAGATTTTGTAGGAACACCAGAGCCTGCCATCTTTGATTCAGCAGCCACTATCGTGGATGGTAATCGGTGTGTGTTGTATGTGTGGTATGACAACGAGTTCGGTTACAGCACACAGGTGCTTCGTGTCATGCAGCATATGGCCGGGCTATACATACCGCGTATACCGGCTTAACCGGCCATTTGTTGACAGGCTGAACATAAGCGATTGCACTGCCCGGAATGATTGGGCAGAGTGATTGGGCAGCATGGTTTTATCGGTTTATTGGCCGAAATTGTAAGCTTGAATGATACAACTGAACTGCTGACTTAACATTGCCCCAATGAGTCAGTAGGTGGTTATCATGTTCCGGTCATGCTGCAATGAGATACGCGCTCTGGGTATCTCTTAACCACACTGGGTACATCATTGCCCGTTTAGACTGATGAGTGGTTAGACTGATAAGCGGCCAGACTGGTAAGCGTTTAGAATAATAAACACACAGTCAGTGCGTCATACCATAGATCACGTAGTTCACGCCCAACCGATAAGCGGTGGCGGTGTACAGAGCATCATATTCCTGCATATCAGCGTGTTCCCACGCATCACCAAGATCCATGTTCCAGTTAATCATTACCATCACGCGTCCTTCGTCATCGAGGATGGCGCGCCATTTCGGGGTTTGTCTCGATGAGTGACTTTCAAGCACAGCCGGTGATTTGGATATGGGCAGCTCCCACGTTTCTCCGGGGTTCAAACACAGCGCACGCAGCCCGGGGATTTGAATAAAGTCCTCGATATCAAAATGCACATGAAAGATTTCGTGATCAGTGGGCAGATCAACAATCTCGCGATCAGGGTAAACCGCCCCTATCCAGTCGGCAAATTGCTGCCACTGATAGCTGCCATGAAAATCATCGACCAATAAAAAGCCACCTCTATCGAGATACTCACGCAAGTTGTTCGTCTCGTCCTCACCGAAAGACGCAAAGCCTGCCTCTACCAAATACAACATCGGGTAGTCGAACAGCGTGTCGTCAAGTAGTGAGATGGATTGGCTATCGACGTTGGTGTCTATGTGGGTCAGGCGTTGCATTGCTGCGATAAAATGCGGTTCCGATTCAGAGCAGTCGGCTTGCCAGTGTGGGTATCCTATGCGGTCGCCCAAGTTGTTGATCGCTTCCTGGTTATCGTCGAAGACGAGGCGCGAGAAGGTGAATTCGTGTTCGGCGGGGCTGCCCAGCGGACCTGGACATTCCGGACGTTGTGGCGTGTTGCAAATGGCCAACTGCTGCGCGGTTGCTACTGATGACACCAGTAGCTGCACACTGATAAAAACTGCAACCACAAGCTGGCCAAGGCTGTTTGCGAGTAACCACCGGACGAGCCGGGATGCTGTGGGAATGCCACTTACGCGCGCATTGTCGTTTTCTACAGCGCTAAGCAAACGTCGCGGGTGACTCCCGCGACGCCAACATTGCAGCAACTGCTTATACGTATCGGTTAACAAGGTTTTCGAGTATCTCCTGGCGTCCTGAGACGGGTTTCGGATTCACACCGTTAGTCTCGACGTAGTCGGTGATTTGCTCAAGTGACCATTTGTCGCTCATCATGCTGGCTGCGTCTTTTTTGTCCCAACCGGCATATCGCTCTTCGACCGCACCGGAAAGTTTGCCCTCTTCGAGCATCCTCGCGGCAGCTTTCAGGCCACGAGCACAGCAGTCCATGCCACCGACGTGCGCGGCAACCAAATCAACCGGGTCTATCGACTGTCGGCGCAATTTCGCATCAAAATTGGTGCCGCCGGTGCTAAAACCACCCAGACTGAGTATTTGGTAGTACGCCAATGCCATTTCGGGCACATTATTCGGAAACTGGTCGGTGTCCCAGCCTGACTGGTAGTCGTTTCGGTTCATGTCGATAGAGCCAAAAATATCCAGCGCACCGGCAACTGCCAGCTCATGCTCAAAGCTATGGCCTGCCAAAATGGCATGACCTTGCTCGATGTTGACCTTAACTTCGTTTTCCAGGCCGTAGCGTTTCAGGAAACCGTAGACAGTGGCAACATCGAAGTCGTATTGGTGTTTGGTCGGCTCTTGCGGTTTTGGTTCGATTAATATCGTGCCGTTAAAACCGATCTTGTGTTTGTAGTCGACCACCATCGTCAAAAAACGTCCAAGCTGATCGAGCTCGCGTCCCATGTTGGTGTTGAGCAGAGTCTCGTAGCCTTCACGGCCACCCCATAACACGTAGTTTTCACCACCGAGCCGATGCGTGGCATCCATACAGGTTTTCACGGTGGCCGCAGCAAACATAAAGACATCGGGATCAGGATTGGTTGCACCGCCGGACATATAACGCTGGTGTGAAAACAGATTGGCGGTACCCCACAACAGCTTGAGTCCGGTCTCGGACATTTTCTCGCCGAAGTAGTCGGTAATTTCATTGAGGTTGCGGGTGTTTTCAGCAAAGTCGGCACCTTCCGGACGAACATCGGCATCATGAAAACAATAATAGGGAGCACCCAGGATGCTGAAGAGATCGAACGCGACATCAGCCTTGTGTTTGGCGTGTGCCATGGAGTCACCAAACCAGGGACGGTCGAAGGTTTGTCCGCCGAACGGGTCGGTGCCCGGCCAGACCATGGAGTGCCAGTAACAGATCGCAAAACGGAGATGGTCGCGAAGGGTTTTACCCATCACGAGTTCGTCGGGGTTGTAATGCTTAAACGCTAACGGGTTCTCGGAATCGGGTCCTTCATACTGAATGGGGGATATGTCTCCAAAGAATCCTTTGCTCATTGATTGTCGCCCTTACTGTCAGTTGATTTTTGTCGGTCAGGTAGACCCGCTATAATACACGTCTACCGGAAATCCTGCTGGCACAGTGCCGGTAAGCCCAACGCCTCACACACTGAAAAGGACAACTACTGGCCTATGTATCTCGGAATTGATCTTGGTACCTCGGGTGTCAAAACCCTGCTGATAAATGATGCCCAGGAAATCGTGGCAACAGCCAGCGCGCCGCTCGCCGTATCGCGGCCACAGACCGGATGGTCTGAACAGGCACCCGACGACTGGATCAACGCAACGCGGGACACGTTCGTCTCTTTGAAATCCTCGCACAGTCAGGCGTTTGGAGAGGTCACCGGTATTGGTTTGTCCGGCCAAATGCACGGAGCAACACTGATCGATAAAAACGATCAGCCTGTTCGCCCATGTCTCCTGTGGAACGATACCCGAAGCGCCGATATTGCCAAGGCACTCGATACGCCGTCAGCGCGTAACATCAGTGGCAATATTGTGTTTCCGGGCTTTACCGCACCCAAAACCCAGTGGGTAGCAGAACACGAACCTGCACTCTTTGCACAGGTCAGCAAAGTACTGTTGCCCAAGGACTTTCTGAGACTGTGGTTAACCGGCGACTATTGCTCCGAGATGTCAGATGCAGCCGGCACGGCATGGCTCGATGTGGCACAAAGACGCTGGTCTGATGACCTGTTGGGCGCCAGTGGTCTCGACGTGAGCTACATGCCGTCACTGGTTGAAGGCACCGAGGTCTCAGGGCAATTACGCAATACCCTACGCGACGAGTTCGGCTTCAAACACACCGTGGTGGTCGCCGGTGGCGCCGGTGATAACGCGGCATCTGCGATCGGTATGGGTACCATTAATGCCGGCAGCGCTTTTTTGTCTTTGGGCACCTCGGGTGTACTGTTTGCCGCCAATAGCAGTTACTTGCCGAATCCGGAAAGTGCGGTGCACACGTTCTGCCACGCATTACCGGACACATGGCATCAGATGGGTGTCATTCTGTCTGCCACCGACTCGCTAAACTGGCTGGCGAACCTCACAGGCCAACGTGCTTCGGCACTGACCGACAACCTGGGTGCAGTCGAGGCACCTACCGACAGTTTTTTCCTGCCGTACCTCGGCGGCGAACGAACCCCGCACAATGATGCCAGCGCACGCGGCATGCTCACTGGGCTTAACCACAACAGTGGCCCGGCTGAGCTGACCAAAGTGGTCCTCGCCGGTGTGGCGTTTGCGTTCCGCGATAACCTGGCGGCACTCGAACAGGCGGGCACATCCCTGACACGGGTCACTGCGATTGGTGGCGGATCTAACTCGGACTATTGGGTATCACTGCTGTCAACCGTACTGAACCTGCCGGTAGAGACAACCGTGTCGGGTGATTTTGGGGCAGGCTTTGGTGCGGCGCGGCTTGGCCTGATCGCTGCCACCAACGCATCCCCCGCTGACATCTGTGAAGCACCGAGTGTCGAGCGAGTGTTCGAACCAGACCCGTCATTGACTCAGGCGTGGCACGACGCGTGGCAGCACTATCGAGCGCTGTATGCAGGATCCAACACGATAGGCTGACCATGTGGTGTGCTTCTGGCTGCCGTGTCCCAGGCAGCTTTTAGCAGTTGCAGTCGCTCGCTTGATCCGACAGATTTGTTGATCACCACTGTCTCAAGCGCCTTGAGCCAATGCAAGTAATAGGTATCGCCACAATCGGGATCACCCGTTGCCGCGGCATCAGCAATTGCGGTGGATAGCTGAGCGGCCCACTCGGGCCAGGTGAAGACGCCCTGCTCGTGCAGCGACAACGTTATTGCAAATACATCAGCCTCCCAAGGCTCGCGAAACACCGGGCCGTGATCGTCCGACGGAATCGATGCCACTTCACTGAGCGCGGCGTCAGTCTGCTGTTGATACTGCTGGCGTGTTGCAGGCGTTAGCGACACGGGGATCGGTGTGTCGATGGCTGCAGTGTGCGCTGATTTAGCAGTTTGTGACGGGTTATGTTTGGTACTAGTGACTTTCAAGGTATGTCTCCCAGCAGTCGACCTGAATCCATCGGGCAGAGCTCTTGCCGCCCTCTAGTGCCAGGTCACGACCGTCAAACCGCACGCAATAAAGCCACTGTGGCTGCTCACCCTGATTCACTGCATGGGTATCGGGAAAAACATGACAACCGTGTACGCGGGTTATCACGCCCGAAGCACCATCGGTGTAACGGGGGAGTCGAGTGTGAGGGGCGCGAGTGTTCACCCGAGCGCGAACATGATCGCCTACGCTAAATTTTGGTGTGTCGCCGGCAACTCGATCAACCGGCGAACCGGCCGCCAGGGCGGCAGGCACATCTGCTGCGTGCAGTTTTCGTTTTAATGATTTGGCGGGTACGGTGGCACGTCCGGCGTCGAGTTCATCAACGGTGACCAGCCCGTGCTTAACCAGCAAGCGCTCAAGCGCCAGTAACCAAATGCGGTAATAGCCAGCAGACAAATAATAGTCAGCAGGCAAACGTTCTCGTGTCATACGCGACTCATCGAGTGTCCAGGTGCCGGTGGCACCCATCGCCAACGACAGCGCGAGCACCAGACGCTCCCAGTCCTCATGAAACAGTGTTTCCTGATCGTGCAGATCGAGTGCGCCAAAACCCGCAACACCACCCATATCATGCACTCCCCGCTTGTCTGAATCCCGGGTTGACGGTTCACGTGGTTGCATTAGGCGAGTGCTGTGTCCGTTGGAGTGGTGGCCAGACCGGTGCCGATCATCGAATTTCTGGTGACTAGCTGCGCCAGTTGATCCTCGGCATAGTCATCAGTGCCGTCAGGGCGCTCGGGCAAGACCAAATAACGAATCTCGGCGGTGGAATCCCACACCACTATTTCTTTGCCGACAGGCAACGTCACGCCAAATTCTGCCAGCACGCCGGAGGGGTCACTGATCGCGCGCGAACGGTACGGCGCCGACTTGTACCATGACGGTGGTAAACCGAGCACCGTCCACGGGTAACAGGAACACAGTGTACACACCACCATATTGTGCACCTCGGGTGTGTTTTCGACCACCACCATGTGCTCACCCTGTCTGCCGGTAAATCCAAGCGATGCGATAGCCGCCGTCGCGTCCTGCATTAGCCAGGTTTTAAACTCGGGATCAGACCAGGCTTTCGCCACAACTTCAGCACCGTTTTTCGGACCCACCTGATGCTCATAGGTATCGATCAGCACATCGAGTGCAGCCGGATCAATATAGCCTTTTTCGGACAGCAGAGTCTGCAACGCCCTAACCCGCAGCGCCGTATCGTCAAGATGCGAATGGTCGTGGTCGTGCTCGTGGTGATGATGGTGGTCGTGCTCGGGCGTGTCAGAAGCTGTCATAACAATATCATCATGGGGTGTGCTGACCGGGTAGTCTCTGTACGTCGGCGATCTGGCTATAGTATCCGTGAGTATTCTGGGCCGCTACCGTTTTTTTAAATGCCAGATAGACGATTGACTGGTGGTTGGTGGCATGGGTGGGGAGAGGGGGTTTTCTTTGTGCCGGGAACCGAAAGTACCAGAAACCGAAGTACTAGAAACCAAGGTACCAGAAACCAAAAAACCTGCGCTTGGCAGGTTTATTGGCGGAGAGGGAGGGATTCGAACCCCCGGACCTTTGACAGTCAACGGTTTTCAAGACCGCCGCATTCGACCACTCTGCCACCTCTCCGAACGCTTTTAATGTCTGTGAATTGGTTACTTTCACAGACCGATTCTTACATTATGTTGTTTCCAAACCC